>NZ_WWFY01000768.1:0-10443 GCF_009864975.1 Pseudonocardia sp. SID8383 | reverse complement strand
GACCGCAGCGCCCACGTCTCGCGGACCTTGTCCAGCAGCCGCGGCAGCGGGTCGGAGCGGGTCAGCACGGTCCGCGCGAACGACGCCAGCAGCGCCGCCTCCGCCCGGGCCCGCGCGGCCTGCTCCGCGCGCCGCGCCGCCCGGTCGACGACCAGCGCGACGAGCACCCCGACCAGCAGCATCGTCGCGACGGTGAGGACGTTGCCCGGGTCGGCGATGACCAGGGAGTACAGCGGCAGGGAGAGGAAGAAGTTCAGCAGCAGCCCGCCGAGCAGGGCGGCGAGCAGGGCCGGGCCGCGCCCGCCGGCGAGAGCGGCGAGCACGGTGGCGAGGAAGTAGAGGACGACGTCGGTGGACAGGTCCACCCACGGTGACAGGACGACGCCCAGCACCGTCGCGACGGCCGGGCCCGCGACGGCGACGGCCCAGCCGAGCGCCTGGCGGGACGCGGGCAGAGCGGTGCGCAGTCGCGGCAGGCGCAGCGCGCGACCGGCCTCACGGTGGGTGACCATGTGCACGTCGATCGGCCCGGACTCCTGCACGACGCGCGCGCCGATGCCCGGGTCGAACACCCGCGCCAGGCGCGAGCGCCGCGACGTGCCGAGCACCACCTGGGTGGCGTTGGTGCCGCGGGCGAAGTCGAGCAGGGCGTCCCCGACCGACTCGCCGACGACGGTGTGGAACGACGCACCGACGCCCTCGGCCATCCGGCGCACCCGGTCGGCGGCGCCGACCTGGCCGCCGGACAGGCCGTCGCCGCGCAGCACGTGCACGGCCATCAGGTCCGCGCCGCCGGACCGTTTCGCGATCCGCGCCGCGCGCCGCAGCACCGTCTCCGACTCCCGTCCACCGGTCAGCGCGACGACGACGCGCTCGCGGGTCTCCCAGATCTCGTCCACCTGCTTCTCGCTGCGGTAGCGGCGCAGCGCGGTGTCCACCTCGTCGGCGATCCACAGCAGGGCCAGCTCGCGCAGCGCGACCAGGTTGGGGACCCGGAAGTAGTGGGCGAGGGCGGCGTCGATCCTCTCCGCGGCGTAGATGTTGCCGTGGGCGAGTCTGCGGCGCAGCGCCTCCGGGGTGATGTCGACGATCTCGATCTGCTCGGCGGCGCGCACGACGTCGTCGGGCACGGTCTCCTGCTGGCGGGCCCCGGTGATCGTCGCGACGACGTCGCCGAGCGACTCCAGGTGCTGCACGTTGACGGTGGAGATGACGTCGATGCCTGCGGCGAGCAGCTCCTGCACGTCCTGCCAGCGCTTGGCGTTGCGCGAGCCGGGCGCGTTGGTGTGGGCCAGCTCGTCGACCAGCGCGACCTGCGGGCGGCGCGCCAGGACGGCGTCGAGGTCCATCTCCTCCAGCCGGGTGCCGTGGTGCTCCACGGCCCGGCGCGGGACGACCTCCAGCCCGTCGAGCAGCGCGGCGGTGCGGTCGCGGCCGTGGGTCTCCGCGACACCGACGACGACGTCGGTGCCGCGCCCGAGGCGGCGGTGGGCCTCGCCGAGCATGGCGAAGGTCTTGCCGACCCCGGGCGCGGCGCCGAGATGGATGCGGAGCTCACCCCTCATCCGGCCATTGTCGGCGCTGCTCACCCGCGCGCGTCCCGCACGGACAGGTTCAGTTCGGTGACGTTCACCCGCGGCTCCCCGAGGAACCCGAGGGTGCGCCCGGACGTCGCGGCGGCGACGAGCTCGCCGACGCGCGCGACGGGCAGCCCGGTGACCCGCGCGACGCGGGGCACCTGCAGGGCCGCGTACTCCGGGCTGATGTCCGGGTCGAGCCCGGACGCCGACGCGGTCACCGCGTCGGCCGGGACCGCCTGCGGCGCGACGCCCTCGCGGGCGGCGATCACCGCGCGGCGCTGCTGCACGGCGGCCAGCAGCCCGTCGTCGAAGCCGCCCTTGTTCGACCCGCCGGAGGTGGCGGTGTCGGCCGGGCCGAGACCGTCCTCGGCCTCCGCCGACGCCGCGGGCCGGGTGTGGAAGAACGGGTCGGCGGCCGGGTCGGGCGCGACCGGGTCGATCCCGATCAGCGACGACCCGGTGCCGCCCGGCAGCACCGAGCCCTCGGCCCGGGCCTCCAGGCCCGGGATCCGGGCGACGCCCCAGATCGCGAGCGGGTAGACGATCCCGCACAGGACCGTCATGACGAGGAGCACGCGCAGACCGGTGGCGGTCTGGCGGCGCAGGGTGGTGAGCATCAGATCCCCGGGACGAGACGGACGAGCAGGTCGATGAACGCGATCCCGGCGAACGGGGTGACGACCCCGCCGAGGCCGTAGACGAGCAGGTTGCGGCGCAGCAGCGACGCCGCCGACGACGGCCGGTACCGCACCCCGCGCAGGGCGAGCGGGATCAGCGCGACGATGACCAGCGCGTTGAAGACGACCGCGGAGAGGATCGCGGACTCGGGCGTCGCCAGGCCCATCACGTTGAGCAGTCCCAGCGACGGGTAGAGCGCGACGAACATCGCGGGCAGGATCGCGAAGTACTTCGCGAGGTCGTTGGCGACGGAGAACGTCGTCAGCGCACCGCGGGTGATGAGCAGCTGCTTGCCGATCTCGACGATCTCGATCAGCTTGGTCGGGTCGGAGTCCAGGTCGACCATGTTCCCGGCCTCCTTAGCGGCGGAGGTGCCGGTGTTCATGGCGACGCCGACGTCGGCCTGGGCGAGCGCGGGCGCATCGTTGGTGCCGTCGCCGGTCATCGCCACCAGCCGGCCGCCCTCCTGCTCACGGCGGATGTAGGCGAGCTTGTCCTCCGGCGTGGCCTCGGCGATGTGGTCGTCGACGCCGGCCTGCGCGGCGATCGCCGCGGCGGTGCGCGGGTTGTCGCCGGTGACCATCACCGTGCGGATACCCATCGCGCGCAGCTCGGCGAAGCGCTCGGCCATGCCGGGCTTGACGACGTCGGACAGCTCGATGACGCCGAGCACGCGGGCACCGCGCCCGTCCGGGGCGTCGGCGGCCGCGACGACCAGCGGGGTCCCCCCGTCGTCGGACACGGTCTCGACGATGCGGTCGACCTCGGCCCGGTCGGCGGCCTGCGCCCACTCCAGGACAGCGGCCGCGGCGCCCTTGCGGACGACCTCGCCGTCGAGGTCGATACCCGACATCCGGGTCTGCGCGGTGAACGGCACGAACTCCGCGACGGCCTCCGCGGCGTCGGCCTCGGGGGCGAGCCCGTGCTCGGACGCGCAGAGCTCGACGATGCTGCGGCCCTCGGGCGTCTGGTCGGCCAGGCTCGACAGCCGGGCCGCGCGGGCGAGCTCGTCGGTCCCGGTGCCGCCCACGCCGTGCAGCGCGGTGGCGCGACGGTTGCCGAAGGTGATGGTGCCGGTCTTGTCGAGCAGCAGCGTGTCGACGTCACCGGCGGCCTCGACGGCGCGGCCGGAGGTGGCGAGCACGTTGCGCTGCACCAGCCGGTCCATGCCGGCGATGCCGATCGCGGACAGCAGCGCGCCGATGGTGGTCGGGATCAGGCAGACCAGCAGCGCGGTCAGCACGAGCAGCGGGACCTGCGTGCCGGCGTAGGCGCTCATCGGGGCGATCGCGACGACCGCGAGCAGGAAGATGATCGTCAGGGCCGAGAGCAGGATCGTCAGGGCGATCTCGTTCGGCGTCTTCTGCCGGGCCGCGCCCTCGACGAGCGCGATCATCCGGTCGACGAAGGACTCCCCGGGCCGGGTGGTGATGCGCACGACGATCCGGTCCGACAGCACCGTGGTGCCGCCGGTGACGGCGCAGCGGTCGCCGCCGGCCTCCCTGATGACGGGCGCGGACTCGCCGGTGATCGCGGACTCGTCGACCGAGGCGATGCCGTGGACGACGTCGCCGTCGCCGGGGATCGTCTCCCCCGCCTCGACGACGACGAGGTCGCCGAGGCGCAGCTGCGCGCAGGGGACCTGCTCCTCGGCGGCGTCGCGGTCGGCGGGAGCGTCGGTGACCAGCCTGCGGGCGACGGTGTCGCGCTGGGTTGCCCGCAGCGAGGCGGCCTGGGCCTTGCCGCGCCCCTCCGCGACGGCCTCGGCGAGGTTGGCGAACAGCACGGTGAACCACAGCCAGACCGCGACGAGCACCGCGAACACGCTGGGGTCGACGACGGCGAGCACGGTGACCAGCACCGACCCGACCCAGACGACGAACATCACCGGGTTGCGGGCCTGCACGCGCGGGTCGAGCTTCCGCAGGGCCTCGGGCAGCGCGGCCAGCAGCTGCCCCGGGGCGAAGGCCCCCGCGGCGACGGGCGCGGGCGCCGGGTCGGACGCCTGCGGCCCGGTGGGCCGCTCGTGGGACACGGACACGGTCTCCTCCGGTCGAGGGGTCCCCCCACCGCCGTCTGCTCCGAGGGTCACTTTCGTAGCGCTGTAAGCCACGAAGGTTCCCCTGGGGGCACCGCCGGAGGCGGGCGACGGGGTCGGAGTGGGGGCGGGGGGCGGGGTGGGGCGCCGGCTCACGACAGGGCCTCGGCGATCGGGCCGAGCGCCAGCGCCGGGAAGAACGTCAGCGCCGAGACCAGCAGCACGGTGCCCCCGACGAGCCCGGCGAACAGCAGGCCGTCGGTCGGGAGCGTCCCCGCCCCGGCCGGGACGCGGCGCTGGCGGGCCAGGGCACCCGCCAGCGCGAGGACGGCGAGGATCGGCACGAAACGCCCGAAGAGCATCGCCATCCCCAGCCCGGCCTGGAAGAAGTCGCTGGTCACGGTGATCCCGGCGAACGCCGAGCCGTTGTTGTTGGCGGCCGAGGCCCAGGCGTAGAGGACCTCGGAGAAGCCGTGCGCCCCGTCGTTGTTCAGGGCGTCGGCGGTGCCCGGCAGGGCGATCGCCAGACCGGCCCCCAGCAGCACGAACGCCGGCATGACCAGGATCGACACCGCGGCGTAGGTGATCTCGCGGCGGCCGAGCTTCTTGCCGAGGTACTCCGGGGTCCGGCCGACCATCAGTCCGGCGAGGAACACCGCGATGACGGCGAGCACGAGCAGGCCGTAGAGGCCCGCTCCGACCCCGCCGGGGGCGACCTCGCCGAGCAGCATGTTCAGCAGCGTCACGCCGCCGGCGGCGCCGGAGTAGCTGTCGTGCATCGAGTTGACCGCGCCGGTGGACGTCCCGGTCGTCGACACCGCGAACAGGACCGAGCCGGGGATGCCGAAGCGCACCTCCTTGCCCTCCAGCGCACCACCTGCGGCGAGCGCGGCGGGGCCGTTGGGGTGGGTCTCGGCGAGCCAGGCGGCGGCGAGCATGAGCGCCCACAGGCCGCCCATGACCGACAGCAGGACGACGCCCTGGCGGACCCGGCCGACCATGACCCCGAAGGTCCGGGTCAGCGCGACCGGGATCACCAGCAGCAGGAAGATCTCCAGCAGGTTCGCGACCGGGCCCGGGTTCTCGAACGGGTGCGCGGAGTTCGCGTTGAAGATCCCGCCGCCGTTGGTGCCGAGCTCCTTGATCGCCTCCTGCGACGCGGCCGGGGCCAGCGGGAGGGTGTGCACCGAGCCGTCCACAGCGGCGATCTCCACCCCGGAGCGCAGAGACTGCACGACGCCGGTCGCGACGAGGGCGACGGCGGCGACGACGGCGACCGGCAGCAGGATCCGGGTGACGCCGCGGGTGAGGTCGACCCAGAAGTTGCCGATGCGGCCGTCGTCGTCGCCGCGGGAGACGAACCCGCGGACCAGCGCGACCGCGACCGCCATGCCGACGGCGGCGGACACGACGTTCTGCACGGTCAGGCCGGCCATCTGCACGGTGTGGCCGAGCACCTGCTCGGGCACGTAGGACTGCCAGTTCGTGTTGGTCACGAACGACACCGCGGTGTTGAACGCCATCGCGGGCGACACCGAGGAGGCGCCGTCGGTGCCGCGGTCGAACCCGAGCGGGAGGAAGGCCTGCAGCCGCTGCATCAGGTAGAGCAGCGCGATCGAGACGAACGAGAAGCCCAGCACACCCGCGGCGTAGGTCGTCCAGCGCTGCGGGGACGCGGCGTCGATCCGGCAGACCCGGTAGACGAACCGCTCGATCCGCCAGTGCCGGGTGTCGGTGTAGACCCGCGCCATCCGGTCGCCCAGCGGCTTCCAGGTCACGGCGAGCAGCGCCACCAGCGCCGCCGCCTGCGCGAGCCCCGCCATCAGAACCGCTCCGGCCGGAGCAGCGCGATCACCAGGTAGACCAGCAGGGCCAGCGCGAGCACACCCCCGGCGATGTTCGCGATCACAGCTTCTCCATCCCGCGCAGGGTGAGCGCGAGAACGGCGAAGGACGCCACCAGCAACGCGGTGTAGGCCAGGTCGGCCACGGGACTCTCCTCGGTCGTGCCCACCCGCCGGCATGTCCGGCGGGCTGCGGGGATCGTGCGCCGCACCGGGGGTCGCGCCCGCGGCGATGACGGCGGATTGACGCCCACCGGGTCGCGCGTTGACGCGTTCTTGACGCCCGGTGGTGGCCATCACGTCCCCCGGACGGGCGGTCGATCTCAGGAACCCGTCACCACACGCGCGTGACGACGCCAACACCGCGTCAGGGGCCGGGCCGATCCGCTGCCGGGGGCGCACGCTCCCGCGCATGCTGCAGCGCCGCCCCGCTCGTCCGGTCCCGCCGCCCCTGCCGGGCTGCCGGCGACCGCGCTGGTCGCCCACCTCGTCCCGGCGGTTGCGCGGCACAGCGCTGGTTACCCTGCTCGGTGACGGTCCGGGCACCCGCCCGGCCGGCCCGGCGGGGAGGTCTGTGCATGTCGGTGATCGACAACGCGGTCTACGTCGACGGCAAGCGGGCGGCGGCGCCCGACTCCGTCGACAGCGCGGTCGAGGCGCTGCACGGCTGCCGTGCCGACCACGGCGGGGACGCACCCGCGTTCTGCTGGATCGGCATGCTGCGGCCGGGCGTCGACGAGATCCACCAGGTCGCGGCGGAGTTCGGGCTGCACGCGCTGGCGATCGAGGACACCGTCAACGCCCACCAGCGCCCCAAGCTGGAGCGCTACGGCAGCACCGAGTTCGTGGTGCTGCGCCCGGCCCGCTACGTCGACTCCGACGAGGTCGTCGAGATCGGCGAGGTGCACCTGTTCCTCGGCCCGGACTTCGTCATCACCGTCCGGCACGCCGCCGAGCCGCAGCTCGGCGAGGTCCGCGACCGGCTGGAGGGCGACCCGGACCTGCTCTCGCACGGACCGATGGCGGTGCTCTACGCGGTGCTGGACCGGGTCGTCGACGACTACTTCCCCGTCCTCGACGGTCTGCAGGACGACATCGACGAGATCGAGGTGCAGGTCTTCCGCGGCGACCCGAACGTGTCACGGCGCATCTACCAGCTGACCCGGCAGGTCATCGCGTTCCAGCGGGCCGTCGAGCCGCTTCAGGAGATCTTCGTCGAGCTGCGGGCCCGGTTCGCCAAGTCCGGCGACGCCCCGGACCTGGAGCTGCGCCGGGCGATGCGCGACGTGATCGACCACGCCACGCGGGTGCGGGAGCGCGTCGAGGGGTTCCGCGACCTGCTCGGCAACATCCTGACGGTCAACTCGACCCTGGTCGCGCAGCGGCAGAACGAGGAGATGACCCGGCTCACCGAGGCGGGCTTCGCGCAGAACGAGCAGATGAAGCGGGTGTCGTCGTGGGCGGCGATCCTGTTCGCGCCGACCCTGATCGCCGGCATCTACGGCATGAACTTCGACGAGATGCCGGAGCTGCACTGGGCGCTGGGCTACCCGATGGCCATCGGGCTGATGCTGCTGCTCGGACTGGGGCTGTACCTGGCGTTCAAGCACAACGACTGGCTCTGAGGGCCGGGCGCCCACCCCCCGTGGACGCCCGGCCCCCGGCTCAGCTGCCGGCTCCGGGCGTGGCCGGTGCCGGGGTCGCCGGCGCCGCGGTCGGCGACGCCTGCGTACTCGGACGGGCCGCCGTGGTCTGCGGGATCGTCACGACCAGCGGCGGCGGGGGCACGGTCACGCACTCCCCCGACGACGGGTCGGTCGTGCGCACACCCTGCGGGTACGGCCCGGGCGCCGGGGCGGTCGAGGTGACCGCGGAGCCGTCGGTGGGGCAGTAGCCGTCGTCGACGGCGAGCGGGCGGCCGTTCTCGTCGAACAGAAAGACCCCGGTCAGCGGCCTGCCCTTCGCGTCGAAGGGCCGCACATCGGACACCGTGTTCCCGTCGAGGGTCAGGCCCGGCTGCGGCGAGTACGACGACACGTCGGTGGTGCGGTCCTGCCCCTGGGCCGGCACCCCGGCCACCAGCAGGCCCGCGGCCAGTGCGTTCAGCGGCACCACGGCCCACAGCAGCCGGCGATCGGCCGCACTGCGGCGGCCGAGCAGCACCGACAGCGGCACCGCGGCGACGGCCAGGACGACGGTGATCAGCAGCCCGCCGGACCCGCCCCCGCCGAACACCCATCCGACGAGCCCGGCCGCGACCAGCCCGCGCAGCACCCACCAGCCGGGCTGGAGGGTCAGGACGAACCCGCCGATCCCGCCGTCGGCCCGGGCCCGGGCGATCCGCTCCCGCAGCGCCACCACCGACGGCAGCGCCGCGACCGACGGTTGCCCCGGCCCGTCGGACCACACGGCGAGCACCCCGGCCCCGGCGGCCAGGGCCGCGAGGAACATCGGGAACGACGCCGACGGCCCGACCTGCCACACGGCGGGACCCGCGAGGACCATCAGGCCGGTGGCGCAGAGGAGCGCGGCCACCGCGAACCACGCCCCGCCCGTGCGGGGGCGTTCGGCGGGCGCCTGCGGGGCCGGATAGCCCGCGGCCGCGCGCAGCTCCGCCGCGTAGGCCTCCGGTGTGCCGAGGCGCTCGCGGACCGCGGCCCGGTCGAAGCCGGGGCCCAGCTCGTCGGAGAGGTCGGCGAGGTGGCCCCGCGCGTCCTCGACGATCTCCTCGACCTCCGCCGGGGGCAGGTCGGACAGCGCTTCCCGCAGCCCGAGCAGGTACTCGATGCCGACCGGGTCGCCGATCCGGGTCGTGGCGGCGCCGTCGGGGCCGCCGGTGCCGTCGGTGCTCACGTGCCCACCAGGCCTTCCATCGTGGTGGCGAACGTGCGCCACCGGTCGGTCGTCTCCTGCAGCCGGGTCCGGCCCGGCCCGTTGATCGCGTAGTACTTGCGGTGCGGCCCCTCCTCGCTGGGGACGACGTAGGAGGTCAGCAGGCCCGCACCGTAGAGCCGGCGCAGCGTGCCGTAGACCGACGCGTCCCCCACCTCGCTGAGCCCGGCCGCGCGCAGCGCGCGGACGACCTCGTAGCCGTACCCGTCCTCGCGGTCGAGCACGGCGAGCACCGCGAGGTCGAGCACTCCCTTGAGCAGCTGACTGGTGTCCATCGCACCTCCTTGCGCACCGAAGAGTACTACGCAGTGCGCAGTAGTGCGCGCACCACTGCACCCGGTGCGTGTCAAGGTGCCGCCAGTGGTGGCACCGGCCGCGTCAGGGCGGCGTAGCGGGAGCGGGCACGGACGCGCCCGCAGGGTGACAACGGAGGGGCACGGCGCCCGCACCGGGCGCCCGCCACCAAGGAGTCATCCCGGTGACCCTCGCCGACCTGCTCCCCTCCCTCCGCCCGACGCTGGCCGCCCGCCTCGAGCCGGGCCTGTGGCCGGTCACGACCCGCACGACCTCCGACGGCACCCTGCAGATCGGCGGGGTCGACCTCGCCGGACTCGCCGCCCGCTTCGGCACCCCGGTGCAGGTGCTCGACACCGCCGACGTCCGCGCCCGCTGCCGCGCCTACCGGGCCGCGCTGCCCGACGCCGAGATCGTCTACGCCGGCAAGGCGTTCCTCTGCCGCGGGATGGCCCGCCTGGTCGCCGACGAGGGCTGTTCGGTCGACGCCTGCTCCGGCGGTGAGGTCGCGGTGGCCGCGGCCGGGGGGCTGCCCGGCGACCGGATCGTGCTGCACGGCACCGTCAAGACCGACGAGGACCTCAAGGCGGCGTTCACCGCGGGCGTCGGGCGGATCGTGCTGGACTCGGCGGCGGAGGTCGACCGGATCGCCGCGCTCGCGCCGCACCGGCAGAAGGTGCTGCTGCGGATCAGCCCGGACGTCGACGCCGGCACCCACCCGGGGCTCACGACCGGCACCGCGTCGTCGTGGTTCGGGATGCCGCCCGCCGAGGCGTGCGAGGTCGCCGGACGGGTGCTGGCCCGCCCCGAGCTGGAGCTGGCCGGGCTGCACTGCCACCTCGGCTCGCAGGTGCCGTCGGTGTCGCGCTACGAGCGGGCCGCGGTCCGGATGGTGGGGGTGATCGCGGCGCTGCGTGCGCGGTACGGGATCAGCGTCGCCGAGCTGGACCTGGGCGGCGGGCACGCGGTCGGCTACGCCGAGGGCGAGCCCTGCCTGGACCCGGCGCTCTTCGGCCGGGCCGTGCGGGGCACCCTGGCCCGGGCCTGTGCGGCGCACGGGATCGACGAGCCGCGGCTGCTGGTCGAGCCGGGGCGCGCGGTCGTCGCCCGGGCCGGGG
>NZ_WWFY01000077.1:0-10460 GCF_009864975.1 Pseudonocardia sp. SID8383 | reverse complement strand
GCTGGGACGCGTTGCTGGCCCTCCTCCCGACCTGGGCCGAGCAGGACACCGCCGAGCACGCCGCCGCGCTCGACCGGCTCGCCGGCCCGGACCACCGGGTCGCCGTCGCCGGAGCGTCGGTCGAGGTGGACGGCACGGTCGTCGCGGTCGTGACCACCGGCCACCCGAAGGCCCTCGACCCCGGCCCGCTCGCCGCCGCCGCCCGTGCCCTGCGCGACTGCGGCGCGCCTCGGATCGCCTGGCTGTGGACCGACCAGGTGCTGTGGCTCGCGACGCCGTCGGTGTCGCCCGCCGAGCTGAACGACCTGCTCGACCAGCCCGTGTACGAGCTGTGGGAGTGGGCCGACGAGGCCCGGGGCTAGAGCCCGCCGGTCTGCAGCAGCCGGTTCGGGGTACCGCCGGTGCCGCCGCCGTCGACCTTCCCCGGCACCGCGTTGTCGACGATCCACTTCGTGACGGTGGTGGCCGGCGCGTCGCCGCGGGCCTGCTTGTACAGCGCTGCCACCCCGGCCGCGAAGGGCGCGGCCATCGAGGTCCCGCTGTAGGAGGCGGTGCCGCCCCCGGGGACCGGCGCGACGATCCGGGTGCCCGGTGCGTAGAGCGAGACGCAACGGCCGGTCGAGGAGTTCGACGAGCGCTTGTCGTCGATCGTCGAGTTCGCGACGACCAGCACGTCACCGATCGCTCGGGGCAGCGCGGTGCAGTCGTCGCCGCCGGTGTTGCCGGCCGACGAGGCCGCGAACACCCCGGAGTCGATCATGCGCTGCACGGCCTGCTGGAGCATCGGCGAGCCGCCGTAGCTCCACGACATCACCGCGACCGCGGGACCGCGCTTGTTCTTCGTCACCCAGTCCAGACCGGAGATCAGCGACGACAGCGTCCCGGTGCCGTTGCAGTCGAGCACCTTCACGGCGCGCACGGTCGCGCCCGGGGCCACGCCGTAGTCCTTCGACGCGGCGATCCCGGCGACGACGGTGCCGTGCCCGTCGCAGTCGGTGTCGGTCCGGTCGATCGTGTTGAGCTCGAGCCCGGCCCGGCCGCCGAACTGCGGGTGGCTCGCGTCGACGCCGGTGTCGAGGACGAACACGTCCACCCCGGCGCCGGTCGCGGTGTGCCGGTACTGCCCGTCCAGCGGCAGGTTCGGCTGGTCGATGCGGTCGAGCCCCCAGTTGCCCGGCGCCTGCTCGGCACCCGCGGGCGGGCCGACCGGC
Source organism: Pseudonocardia sp. SID8383 (assembly GCF_009864975.1). Lineage (NCBI taxonomy): Bacteria > Bacillati > Actinomycetota > Actinomycetes > Pseudonocardiales > Pseudonocardiaceae > Pseudonocardia > Pseudonocardia sp. SID8383. The sequence goes on along the minus strand of NZ_WWFY01000077.1, from coordinate 9,249 downwards.
GCGTCCTGGTGGGCGGCCTGCGGGTCGAGCGGGGAGATCGTGCGGTCCTCCTCCACCCCGACGACGCCGGGCCGGTCGCGCAGCTCGGTCGCCTGGGCGGGGGTGAGGTCCGCGGCGAAGCCGTGCACCACGCTGTCGAAGGTGACCTTCGGCTCGACGCCGACGGACTCCGCGGCGGCCCGCGTCTGCCCGTCGGTCGCCGTCTGCACCAGGTACCCGGCAGGTGCCGACGGCGCCGTCTCGGCGGCGGACGCCGTCGGCGCGAGAGGAACACCGAGCGCGACCGCCAGGACACCGGCAGTGACCAGACGAGCGGCGCGGGGACGCATGGATCTCACGGACAGCGACGCTATGCGCCTGTGACGCCTGGTGCGAGAGACACGATGGTGGCCCGGGTGACACCTGGGACCACCCGGGTGACGGAGCGTTTCGGTACCGGCGGTGCCGGGGACGCCTGCCGTCCGGGGCCCGGCAGGGCTCCGAGCTGCACGATCAGCGGATCGGCCGTGGCCCTCAGGCGTGCCGGCCGTGCACGGCGACCTCGGTCGCCTTCACCGCGAACCACACCTGGTGACCGGGTTCGACACCCAGTTCGGCGACGGCGGCCGGGGTGACGTCGGCGGCCAGCCCGGACACCCAGTCCGGCCCCCCGGCGACGGGTGCGGCCCGCAGCCGCACGGTGTCCCCGCGCGGCTCCAGCGCGGCGATCCGGACCGGGACGACGTTGCGCGGGCTGCCCTCGGGCCTGCTCGCGTGCACCGCGACCGCGGACGGCGGGAACACCGCGACGGCGGGCTCCCCCTCGGCGACCTCGACGACCCGGCCCCGGATCTCGGTCCCGTCCGCGGTACGCACCCCGGAGCCCTCGGCCACCCCCGGCACCAGGTCCAGACCGGCGATGCGGGCGGAGAACGCGCTCCGCGGCCGGGCCAGGACGTCCCGGGCGGGGCCGGACTCGACGATCCGGCCCCGGTCCAGCACGACGACGCGGTCGGCGAGCACGAGCGCGTCGAGCGCGTCGTGGGTGACCAGCAGGGCGGTCTGCTTGCCGTCGGCGATGACCCGGCGCAGCAGGGTGCGCATCGCGGGGGTGGCGTCGACGTCGAGGGCGGCGAGCGGCTCGTCGAGCAGCAGCAGCCCCGGCCCGGGGGCCAGCGCGCGGGCCAACGCGACCCGCTGCTGCTGTCCGCCAGACAGCTGCGCGGGGCGGCGGGCGGCGAGCCCGCCGACACCGACGGCGTCGAGCAGGTCGCGGGCCCGGGAGTCGGCCGCGGCGCGGGGCGTGCCCTGGGCACGCGGCCCGAACGCGACGTTCGCCAGCGCCGACAGGTGCGGGAACAGCAGCGGCTCCTGGGCGAGCAGCCCGACACCGCGCCGGTGCGGCGGCACGAAGGTCCCGTCGCCGGTGTCGAGCAGGGTCCGGCCGTCGACGCGCAGGTGCCCGGAGTCCGGGCGCAGCAGCCCGGACAGGATGCCGAGCATCGTGGACTTGCCCGCCCCGTTCGGGCCGAGCACCGCGAGCACCTCGCCCGCGGCGACCGACAGCTCCAAATCCAGGGCGAACCCGTCCCGGTCCAGCCGCGCCCTCATGTCCACACCGGGCTCCACCGTGTCGCCGCCGCTGCTCATCCGCGGCCGTCCAGCCCGCGCGGACGCCCGACGACGATCACGACCAGCGACACGACGACCAGCAGCAGCGACAGCGCGACCGCTCCCGCGACGTCGGTCTCGCCCTGCAGGTAGACCAGCAGCGGCAGGGTCCGGGTGGTGCCCTCCAGGCTGCCGGCGAACGCGATCGTCGCCCCGAACTCGCCCATGCAGCGGGCGAAGGCCAGCACCAGCCCGGACGCCAGTCCGGGCAGCACCAGCGGCACGGTGACCCGGCGGAAGGCCAGCCCCGGCGACGCGCCGAGGGTGGCCGCGGTCGCCTCGTAGCGCTCTCCCGCGGTCCGCAGGGCGCCCTCCAGCGACACGATGAGGAACGGCATGGCGACGAAGGTCTGCGCCAGGACCACCGCGGCCGTCGAGAACGGGATGAAGATCCCGAACGCGGTGTCCAGGCCCTTCCCGACCAGCCCGTTCGCACCGAGCAGGAACAGCAGCGAGAGCCCGCCGACGACCGGCGGCAGCACCAGCGGGAGCAGGACGACCGAGCGGATCCCGCGCATCAGGCTGGGCAGCCGGTTGATCCGGCCGCGGGCCAGGACCACCGCGAGCGGCCCGCCGAGCAGCAGGCACAGCGTCGTGGAGATCGCCGCGGTGAGCAGCGACAGGCGCAGCGCCGACAGCGCGGCATCGCTGGTGAGCAGGCGGGGGGTCTCCGCCCAGTCGGCCTCCCACAGCAGCCCGAGCACGGGCAGCGCGATGACCAGGAATCCGATGCCGGCCGGGACCCACATCCAGACCGGCAGTCCGACGCCCGTGCCGTGGCGGTCGGCGGCGCCCTCGCGGCGCCGGGTCGGGGCCGGCGCGGGGGCGGTGCCGGCCCCGGGGGTCACAGGTGCCCGCCCGGCGTCTCCACCACCACGTTCGTCGACTTGATCACCGCCACCGCGAGCGCCCCGGGCTCGAGACCGAGGTCGCGCACGGCCTCGCTGCTCATCAGCGACACCACGCGGTGCGGGCCGCACTGCATCTCGACCTGGGCCATCACCGTGTCGGCCAGCACCGAGGTGACCAGGCCGACCATCCGGTTGCGGGCCGAGCGCTGCACCACCGAGGGGTCCGGCGGGGCGGACGCGTGATCGCGGGCGAACGCGGCGAGCGCGGCACCGTCGATGACCTTGCGGTTCGAGGCGTCCGCCTGCACCGGCAGCGTCCCCGCGTCCACCCAGCGGCGGACGGTGTCGTCGCTGACGCCGAGCAGTCGGGCGGCCTCGGAGATCCTGAAGTGCGGCACGACCCGGATACTATGGTCGCGCCTGCGGGGGTGCCACGGTGGATACCCCGCGCGATGTCGGGATCGCGCACTGCCGGGGCCTGCGGACCTGTGGTCTGATCGGTGCCGTGGACTTCGCACCCAGCGCCGTGGCGGCCGACTACACCGCGCGTATGCGCGCCTTCCTCGACGAGGAGGTCCTCCCGGCCGAGGCCTCCTACGACGCGTTCCGGGCCGAGCGGCGCGGCACCCCGGAGGAGTGGGCCCTGCCCCCGGTGGTCGAGGAGCTGAAGGCGAAGGCCCGCGGGCGCGGTCTGTGGAACCTGTTCCTGCCGGACCTCTCGGGGCTGTCGAACCTGGAGTACGCGCCGGTCGCGGAGGTCTCCGGCTGGTCCCCGGTCATCGCACCGGAGGCGATCAACTGTCAGGCCCCGGACACCGGGAACATGGAGACGCTCCACCTGTTCGGCACCGACGAGCAGAAGCAGCAGTGGCTGGAGCCCCTGCTCGACGGCGAGATCCGCTCGGCGTTCGCGATGACCGAGCCGGACGTCGCGTCGTCGGACGCCACGAACATCGAGACCCGGATCCGGCGCGACGGCGACGACTACGTCGTCGACGGCCGCAAGTGGTGGATCTCCGGTGCCGCGGACGAGCGCTGCCGGATCTTCATCGTCATGGGCAAGACCGCCGACGACAGCGACGACACCGTGTCGACGCACCGCCGGCAGTCGATGATCCTCGTCCCGCGCGACACCCCCGGCCTGACGATCGAGCGGCACCTGCCGACGTTCGGCTTCCAGGACCAGCACGGGCACTCCGAGCTGCGCCTCGAGGGCGTGCGGGTGCCGGCGTCGAACCTGCTCGGCGAGGAGGGCGGCGGGTTCGCCATCGCGCAGGCCCGGCTCGGACCCGGTCGCATCCACCACTGCATGCGGCTGATCGGCATGGCCGAGCGCGCGCTGCACCTGATGACCGAGCGCGCGCAGGCGCGGGTCGCGTTCGGCAAGCCGCTGGCCGAGCAGGGCGTGGTGCGCGAGCAGATCGCGCTGTGCCGGATGGAGATCGAGCAGGCCCGGCTGCTGACGCTCAAGACGGCGTGGCTGATCGACAACCACGGCGCGAAGGGCGCGGCCACCGAGATCGCCGCGATCAAGGTCGTCGTGCCGCGGATGGCGTGCACCGTGATCGACCGGGCGATGCAGGTGCACGGCGGGGCCGCGATGAGCGACGACACCCCGCTGGCCTACTTCTACGCCTGGGCGCGCGCCCTGCGCTTCGCCGACGGACCGGACGAGGTGCACATCCGCTCGGTCGCCCGGCAGGAGCTGAAGGCCCACCAGAAGTAATCGTGTCCCTGTCCTTTCGACTAGGTACACGATGACTAGTTCCGCACCTGCGACGGCGTGACCCCAGCCACGTCCGCGGGTGCGGATCACGGTTCTGAGCTGCGGAAACCCGCCCTGGGCGGGCCCGCACGGCGGGGGTTAGCCTCGGGCCCATGACCACCGAGCTCGGCCTGCCGTCGCTGCGGGGCGGCGCGTCCCGGGACCCGGCCCGACCGGCCGACCCCCGTCTCGTCGACGGGTTCGGCCGGGTCGCGACCGACCTGCGGATCTCGCTCACCGACCGCTGCAACCTGCGCTGCACCTACTGCATGCCCGCCGAGGGCCTGGACTGGATGCCGCGCGAGGAGCAGCTGACCGACGCGGAGCTGAACCGGCTGATCGCGCTGGCGGTGCGCGACCTCGGGATCGAGGAGCTGCGGTTCACCGGCGGTGAACCGCTGCTGCGCAAGGGCCTGGAGGAGATCTTCTCCGCGGCGTCGGCGCTGGAGCCCCGCCCGGACATCTCGCTGACCACCAACGGCATCGGGCTCGCCCGCCGCGCCGGGGCCCTCGCGGCCTCCGGGGTGAACCGGCTCAACGTCTCGATGGACACCCTGCGTCCGGAGCGGTTCGCGCAGATCACCCGGCGCGACCGGCTGTCGGACGTCATCGACGGGATGGCCGCCGCGCACGCCGCGGGCCTGTCCCCGGTGAAGATCAACGCGGTGCTGCTGCGCGGCGTGAACGACGACGAGGCCGCGGACCTGCTGGAGTTCGCGCTGACCCACGGCTACCAGCTGCGTTTCATCGAGCAGATGCCGCTCGACGCCCAGCACGGCTGGCGCCGCACCGAGATGATCACCGCCGAGGAGATCCTGGCGCGGCTCGAGGAGCGCTTCGTGCTCACCCCGTCCGACGAGGACCGTGGCGGCGCGCCCGCCGAGCGGTTCGTGGTGGACGGGGGCCCCGCCACCGTCGGGGTGATCGCCTCGGTGACCCGCCCGTTCTGCGGGGCCTGCGACCGGACCCGTCTCACCGCCGACGGCCAGGTCCGCACCTGCCTGTTCGCCACCGGCGAGACCGACCTGCGCGCCATGCTCCGCGGCGGCGCGACCGACGCCGAGATCGCCGACGTCTGGCGCGACGCGATGTGGGGCAAGAAGGCGGGCCACGGCATCGACGACCCCGGATTCCTGCAGCCCGCGCGCCCCATGAGCGCGATCGGAGGATGAGCATGACCCCCTCGCTCACCACGCCCCTGGTGACCCGCACGCTGACCGTCCGCTACTTCGCCGCCGCCAAGGCGGCCGCCGGCACCGGTGAGGAGACCGTCGAGATCCCCGGCGGCGCGACGGTGGCCGACGCCGTCGCCGCACTCGGCACCGCGCACGGCCCGGAGCTGGAGCAGGTGTTGCTGCGCTGCAGCTTCCTGCTCGACGAGGTGGCGGTGCGCGACCGCTCCACCGCGGTCGGCGGGGCGGCCACGCTCGACGTGCTCCCGCCGTTCGCCGGCGGCTGAGACCCGGCGCCTCCGGCGGGGCGGCCCGGTCCGTCCGCGCGGCTCGGTCCTCGGGGGCGGTCGCTCGGTCCACGGGGACGGTCGGTCAGTCCTCGGGGACGGTCGCGACCCGGCCGGCCGGCACCCCACCGGCGCAGCTCAGCGTGACCCGGACGTCCGGGACGTCGTCGCCGTCGAAGACGACCTCGGCCGGGCCGATGTCCGTGTCGTCCTCGCGCTCCCAGCCCTGCGCGGGGTTGACCGACACGATCCGCGGGGCCGCGCCGTCGCACCGGACCAGGATGTTCCCCGCCGTCCCGGCCTGCACCACCGCGGGCGGGGCGGAGGCGGGCGCCGTCGTCGGGACGGGCGCGGGTGCCGGTGGCGCGGCGGTGGCGGCCTGCTGGGCCAGGCGGGCGTCCACCTGCTCGGCGCTGAGCGGCTGCGTCTGTGTGCCCGCGAGGTCGCTGCCGATGCTCCCGACGGCCGTCAGGCCCAGGAGCAGGGCACCCGCGGCCGCGGCGGTCCACAGCGCGATCTGCAGGACGGGGCGCGTCGGTCGTTCCACGCGCACAGCATGCCCCGGACCCGGTTAACGGATCCCTAAACGGGACACAAGCGACGGCTGTGCCCCACCGCGGTCGGGGTCGCGGCGGATAGGTTCTCCCTCCGTGGCCCAGATCCTGATCGTCGAGGACGACCCCGGCATCCGCGGAGCGCTCATCCGCGGGCTGACCGAGCGGGGGCACGCCGTCGACTCCGCACCGACCGCGATGGCCGGGCTGGAGCACGCCGTCGGGAAGCGGCCCGACCTCGTGGTGCTCGACCTCGGCCTGCCCGACATGGACGGCACCACCATGCTGCGGATGCTGCGTGGCGCCAGCACGGTGCCGGTGATCGTCGCGACCGCACGCGACGACGAGACCGAGATCGTCTCCGTGCTCGACGCGGGAGCCGACGACTACCTGGTCAAACCGTTCGCCGCCGCCCAGCTCGACGCCCGGATCCGGGCGGTGCTGCGCCGGCTCGGCGACGGGGCGGGCGACCCCACCGTCGTCGTCGGCGGGCTGTCGGTCGACCCCCGTTCGCGGCGCGCGGTGCTCGACGGCACCGAGCTGGAGCTGACCCCGCGCGAGTTCGACCTGCTGCACCACCTCACCGCCCGTGCCGACCAGGTCGTCAGCAAGCGGGAGCTGGTGACCGAGGTCTGGCAGCAGCCCTACGGCGGCGCCGACAAGACCGTCGACGTGCACCTGTCGTGGCTGCGCCGCAAGCTCGGCGAGACCGCGCAGGCCCCGCGCTACCTGCACTCGGTGCGCGGCGTCGGGGTCCGGCTGTCCGCGCCGCCGGCGCCGCCGGGGACCGGGGAGGGCACCGCCTGATGCGCCGGCGCATCCTCGTCCTCGTCGGGGCGACCGTGCTGCTGGTGCTGGTCGCGTTCGCGGTCCCGCTCGCGACGCTGATCCGCTCGGTCGCCGAGAGCTCGGCGGTGTCCGCGGCGACCGTCCAGGCCCAGGTGCTGACCCCGGCCGTCGCGGGCGGGGACCGGTCGGTGCTGGTCCCCGCCGTCCAGAACGCCGACGGCCGCGACGCCTCCGACGTCTCGGTGTTCCTGCCCGACGGCACCGTGCTCGGCGCGCCCGCACCGCGCAGTCCGGTCGTCCGGCTGGGTCTGCTCGGGACGAGCGCGTCGACCGAGGCGGCCGGCGGGCGCGAGCTGGTGTTCGCGGTGACCGGCGCCGCGGGCGGCAACGCCGCGATCCGCGTGTTCGTCCCCGACGCCGAGCTCACCCGCGGGGTGACCCGCTCCTGGCTGCTGCTGGGCGGGCTGTCGCTGGTGCTGCTCGCCGGAGGTCTGCTGCTCGCGGACCGGCTGGCCCGCACCCTCGTCGACGCCACCACCGACCTGTCCGGGGTGTCGGAGCGGCTCGCGGCCGGCGACCTGTCCGCGCGCGCCGACCCCGGCGCCCCGGCCGAGCTCGGTGTCGTCGCGAGCGCGCTGAACGGGCTGGCCGGGCGGATCTCGGAGCTGCTGCGCGAGGAGCGGGAGAACGTCGCGGACCTGGCACACCGGGTCCGCACCCCGCTGACCGCCCTGCAGCTCGACGCCGAGGCCCTGCGCGACCCGGACGAGTCCGCACGGCTGTCGGCCGGGGTCGACGGCGTCCGGCGCGCGGTCACGGGTGCGATCGAGCAGGCCCGGCGACGCGGCGGCACGACCCGCAGCGCGGACGCGGCGGCCGTCGTCCGGGAGCGGGTGGAGTTCTGGCGGGTGCTGGCCGAGGACACCGACCGCTCGGTGACCGTGCACCTGGCCGACGGCCCGCTGCCCGTGGCCTGCGCACCCGGCGACCTGGAGGCGTGTGTGGACGCGCTGCTGGGCAACGTCTTCGCGCACACCCCGGACGGCACGGCCTTCGACGTCGAGCTGTCGGCCCGGGCCGGCGGGGGCGCCCGGATCGTCGTGCACGACGACGGTCCGGGGCTGCCGCCCGGGACCGACCCGACCTCCCGCGGTGTCAGCGGCGGCGGGTCGACGGGGCTGGGCCTCGACATCGCCCGGCGCACCGCCGACCAGGGCGGCGGGGCGCTGACGGTGCTCTCCCCGGCCGGGGGCGGGCTGCGGGTGGAGCTGGAGCTGGGGCCGCCCGCGGGCTGAGCGGGCACCGATCTTGGGGTGCCGTTAGGAGTCGTGCAGCGCGCCGTTGATCGACAGCGCAGCATCGTCACCGGTGTCAGCACGACCCCTCCCGGAAGGACATCCCGATGCCCTCGACGCTCTCCCTCGCCGCCCTCGCCGCCACCGGCCTCCTGCTCGTCGGCGGCGGTGCCGCGTGCGCCTCGCCGGCCGAGATCGCCGTGACCCCCGCCGCGCAGAGCGCCGCCGACACCGCCCCCGCACCGGGCGCCGGTGCCGCCGTGGACCGTGCGGCGGCCGAGCGGATCGCCGTCGAGCGGGCCGGGGGCGGACAGGTCGTGACGGTCGAGTTCGACCGCGCCGACGACGACCGCGACGACGACCGGGACGACGACTCCCGCTCCGACGGCCGCGACCACTGGGAGGTCGAGGTCCGCACCGACGACGCCGAGCACGACGTCGACGTCGACGCCGCGACCGGTGAGGTCCTCGACCACGACGTCGACCGGAACGACCGCACCGACGACGACCGCGACGACAGCTGACCCGGACCGGGTGAGCCCTCAGGCCGGGGCGAGCCCGTCGCGCCAGTCCGGGTCGCCGGCCAGGACCGTGACCCCGACGGCCTCCTGGGCCAGGCGCGCCCCGGCCGCGAAGAGGTCGCGGACGGGGCCGCGCAGTCCGGCGTCGAGCCACTCGACGTCGCTGTGGTCCACCGTCCGCGCCGAGGCCGGGCGCCCGTGCCGTAGCAGCGCCCGGTACAGCCCGGTCGCGGGCCGCACCGGCGGCAGGCCGTGCGCCTCGGCGAGATCGGAGGCGGCACGCGGGATCCGCAGCCCGGCGGCGTCGAGGTCGCCGAAGTAACAGACCGTCGCGGGCGGGTCGTCGCGCAGGGCGAGCACCGACG
>NZ_WWFY01000767.1:0-1836 GCF_009864975.1 Pseudonocardia sp. SID8383 | reverse complement strand
ACCCCGCCCCGGACCGGGCCGCCGCGGGGAGCGCGGGGGCGGTCGGCGGATGGCAGGACACGCTCCGCCCACCCCGGCGGACCGGGGCGGGGTCGCCGGAGCAGTCGCCGATGACCGGGCAGCGTGGGGCGAACGCGCAGCCGTCGGGCAGCGCGGACAGCTCCGGCGGGTGCCCGGGCACCGGGGTGAACCCGGCGTCGGGCAGCGCACCGAGCAGGCCGGCGGTGTAGGGGTGCCAGGGGGTCGCGAACACGTCGTCGGCGGGGCCGGTCTCGACCAGCCGCGAGGCGTACATGACGGCGACGTCGTCGGCGACGGCGCGGGCGGCGCGCAGGTCGTGGGTGATCAGCAGGACGGCGCGACCCTCCGCGGCCAGCCCGGCCAGCAGCGTCGTGACGTGGTCGACCAGCGGCCGGTCGAGTCCGGCGGTCGGCTCGTCGGCGAGCAGCACCGGTGGGTCCCCGGCGAGCGCGGCGGCGAGCCCGGCGCGCTGGGCCTGCCCGCCGGACAGCTCGTGCGGGTGCAGCGCGGCGACGTGGCGGGGCAGCGCGGCGCGGTCGAGCAGGTCGGCGACGGTGGCCGTCGCGTCGAGCCGGGTCAGGGTCTCGCGCAGCTGGGCGCCGACGGTGCGGGTGGGGGTGAAATGGGTGGCGGCGGACTGGGGGACCAGCCCGACCAGCCGTCCACGGACCCGGTCGCGCAGGGTCCCCTCGGGGGCGGTCAGCAGCTCCACCGGGTCGCGTCGGGTGGACTGCTTCGGCGGGGTCAGCACGGCCGACCCGCGGACCGATGCGGTGCCCGGCAGCAGCCCGGTCAGGGCCTCGGTGAGCACCGACTTGCCACAGCCGGACTCCCCGACGAGCGCGGTCAGCCGCCCGGCACGCAGGTCCAGGTCGGCCTCGGTGACCGCGCGGACCGTGCGGGCGCGACGCCCGCGCCCGACCCGGAAGGCGACGTCGAGGCCGCGCACCGCGAGCACCGTGCCGGGTGCGGGTGTACCGGGCCCGGTCACAGCGCCTGCTCCGACCGTCGGCGCGGGAGTGTGCGGTCCCGCCACCAGGCCGCGATGCCGGCGACGCACAGCGTCGTCGCGGCCAGCAGCACGCTCGGGAACACCACGATCCACCAGGAGCCGAGCAGCACGGCCTGTCTCCCCTCGCCGAGGATGGTGCCCAGGCTCGCCAGGTGTGGTGGCAGGCCGAGGCCGAGGAAGCTCAGTGCGGTCTCGTGCCACACCGCGTGCGGCAGGATCAGCACCGCCGAGAGCACCGCCTGCGGGGCGACCGCGGGCAGCAGGTGCCGGCGCAGGACCCGGCGCCGGGACGCGCCGCCGGAGATCGCGGCGTCGACGAACGGGCGGGTGCGCAGGGTCAGGATCTCCGCGCGCACGACGCGGGCCACCGTCGTCCAGTGGGTCAGCCCGATCGAGGCGATCACCGCGAGCACGCTGCCCCGGTAGAGCGCGACGATCACGATGCCGAGCAGCAGGTGCGGGACGGCGTTGACGGCGTCGACCAGGCGCATCGCGATCCGGTCCCACCAGCCGCCGAGCAGCCCGGACAGCGCCCCGAACAGGGTGCCGATCACCGTCGAGAGCACGGCGCAGGCCGCGGCGACCTGCAGCGACACCCCCAGCCCGGCGAAGCTGCGCAGCAGCACGTCACGGCCCACGGAGTCGGTGCCGAACGGGTGCGCGGGCGAGGGCGGCAGCCGGATCGCGGTGTAGTCCACGGCGCCCTCGTCGAGCCCGCCGAGCCACGGCACTCCTACCGCAGCCGCGACGAGCAGGACCAGCCCGCCGGCGCCGGCGACCAGCCGGGCCCGCCCGGACCGGCG
>NZ_WWFY01000766.1:0-1890 GCF_009864975.1 Pseudonocardia sp. SID8383 | reverse complement strand
CGCCGGTGATGCGGTGGCGCAGTCCGGCCGGGACCAGCAGGGTCCGCGCCGTGCGGTCCGGCGCGCCGTCGACGCGCACGGTCAGGTCGTCGTCGACACCGACCGCGAGGCACGCCACCGCACCCCGGTGTGCGTCGAGTCCGAGCATCGGCCCCAGGTGGACGGCCCAGCAGGGCCCCACCCACAGCCGTGCCGGGCCCGCCGCCACGGTCACCGGACGCCCGCCCGCCGGCGTCGCCACCCGAATCCGGCGGCCGCCGCGAGCAGCCCGGCGAGCGCCAGACCGTGCTCGAACCACGCCCCCCAGCGGGTCGCGAACGTCAGGTCGGTGCGCAGCGGCACCTGTTCGACCAGGGTGTCCGCGGTGTACAGCCCGGTCTCGGCGACGACGGAGCCGTCGGGCCGGATCACCGCACTCGCCCCGGACAGCGCCGCGACGACCGCAGCCCGCCCGTGCTCGACGGCCCGCAGCCGCGACATCGCGAGGTGCTGCCAGGTCATCTCGCCCCGCCCGTACCAGGCGTTGTTCGTCGGGATGACCAGCAGCGAACCGCCGTCGGCGACGCCGTCGCGCAGCACGTGGTCGTAGGCGGTCTCGTAGCAGATCGCCGTCGCCATCCGGGTGCCCGCGACGGGCAGCACCGCGGGCGCCGTACCGGGGGTGAAGTCGGCCAGCGCGACGAACGGGGTCAGGTACTGCGTGACCGCCCGCAGCGGGATGCGCTCGCCGAACGGCACGAGCTCCTGCTTGGCGTAGCGCTCCCCCACCCCGGTCCCCGGGTTCCAGACGGCCACCGCGTTCTCGGTGTCGGTCGCGCCCGCCCTGTAGTTGGTGCCGACCAGGAACGGCACGCCGAGCGCGTCGACGACCCGGTCGACCGCCGGGTCGACGCCGTCGGTCGACAGCGAGCTCTCCGGCCACACGACGAGGTCGGGCCGCGGGACCGCGCCGGACCGGACGCGGTCGATCAGCACGGAGGTCTCGGCGAGGCTGTTCGCGCGCAGGGTCCGACCGGCGTCGAACAGGCCGAGCCCGATGTCGGGGGCGTTGCCCTGCACGACCGCGACGGTGCGGGTGCCGTCCTGCGCGTCGACGGGCGGGGTCGGCACCGCGAGCAGCACGAGCACGACCGCCACGACCGGGACGAGGCCGACGACCCGGCGGGGACGCTGCAGGAACGCCGCCACGCAGAACCCGGCCGCGACCACCGCGACCGACACCAGCGGGGCCCCACCGATCGCGGCGAGCGGTAGGAACGGCCCCTCGACCTGCCCGAACGCGACCCGGCCCCAGGGGAAGCCGTTGAGCGGGAACCGGCTCTGCAGCCACTCCTGCGCGGCGAAGGCGAGCGCACCCCACACCGGCGCGGCGGGCAGCCGGGCGGCGAGGGCGACGAGCGCACCGCCGAGCGCCGGGAACCCCGCCATCACCAGCGACAGCCCCACCCACGGGAACGGGCCGTAGTCGCGGCCGAGGAAGTCCTGGATCCACATCAGGTGCGTCAGGTAGAAGGCGAACCCGAACACCGCACCGAGCAGCGCGGCGCGGCGCACCCGGACCCCGGACAGGGCCCACCAGAGCAGCGCGAACGCCACGATCGCGGTCCACCACACGGTGCGCGGCGGGAACGCCAGGTGCAGCAGCACCCCGCCGACGACGACCGCTGCGATCCGCAGCGCGAGTGCCTTCACCACACGGTCAGCATGATCCGGCCGCGGCGCGGGCCCGCGCGCGGGTCCCGGCGGTCACCGCCCCCACCACCGCGACGACGAGCAGCCCGCCCGCGTAGGCGGCGACGAGCTGCATCGGCCGCCCGGAGAAGTCCCCCGCGAGCGGCGGCACCAGCACCGCGAACAGCGCCACGACGCCCGTCAGCGCCGCCCGTGGCC
>NZ_WWFY01000765.1:0-1995 GCF_009864975.1 Pseudonocardia sp. SID8383 | reverse complement strand
CGGCCACGAGCGGACGGACGGCGCGCAGCGGCCGGCGGAGGAGCACGCAGGCGACCCTACGGAGGGGGCGGCCCGGCCGCGCGACGTCGCCGCGGCCGCGGACGACGCGCGGGCGTGCCCGGGTGGTGGCACCGTGGGACCACCCCCGACCGGACCGTGTGGAGGTTCCCGCGTGGCGTTGGCCGCTTCCCCCCGGGCACTGCGCACGGCCCTGCCCGCCTGGGTGCTGGTCGCCGGAGCGGTGACCGTACAGATCCTCTACCCGCTCACCCCCGCCCCGCTGCGGACGTCGGTGACGGTGCTGAGCGTGGCGGTGTTCTTCCTGGCCGCGGTCGCCGACGTCGTCCGGGTGCACGGCACCCGGGGCGGGCTGGTGCTGCTCGGCGTCGCCGGCGGTGGGGGACTGGTCGCCGAGTCCGTCGGGCTCGCCACGGGGTGGCCGTTCGGTGACTACGCCTACACCGGCACCCTCGGCGCCGAGGTGGCAGGCGTCCCGCTCGTCGTGCCCATGGCGTGGACGATGATGGCCTGGCCCGCGCTCGTCGTGGGCCGGGCGCTGGCCCGGCGCGGACCGGGGGTCGTCGCCGTCGGGGCGTTCGCCCTGGCCGCCTGGGACGTGTTCCTCGACCCGCAGATGGTCGACGCGGGCCACTGGGTCTGGGCGCGCCCCGACCCGGGTCTCCCGCTGGTGCCCGGCATCCCGCTGACCAACTACGCCGGCTGGCTGGTCGTCTCGCTGCTGATCGTCGGGACGCTGCACCGTGCGCTGCCCGGCGGCCCACGACGCTCGGGGCCCGCGGCCGCGCTGTACCTGTGGGTCTACGCCTCCTCGGTGCTCGCCCACCTGGTGTTCTTCGGCCTGCCCGGCTCGGCCCTGGTCGGCGGGGTGCTGATGGGGCTGGTCGCGGTCCCGTACGCGCTCGTCCTGCGCCGCGACCGCGCGGCCCACCGCCCCGGGGCCCGTCACCGCGGTGCCCACGACTCCGCTGCCCGCCACCCCGGCGGACACGGTCCGCACGTCCGTCCCGGAGGGACCCTGTGACCGACCCGCTGCGGCGCCGCGCCGCACCGCTGCGCATGCGCCGACGACGGCTGGTGACACCCGACCCGCTGCTGCCGCGTGAGGTGCCCGCCGGGTCGGAGGCGGTCGTCGTCGGGGGCGGGATCGCCGGGGTGTCCGCGGCGGTGGTGCTGGCCGAACGCGGGGTGCGGGTCACCCTGCTCGAGGCGGCCGACCACCTCGGCGGACGGCTCGGGGCCTGGCCGCACACCCTGTCCGACGGCACCGTCGCGCAGGTCGAGCACGGCTTCCACGCCTTCTTCCGGCAGTACTACACCTGGCGGTCGATCCTGCGCCGCGCCGACCCGCAGCTGTCGTTCCTGCGGCCGGTCGGGCACTACCCGGTGATCTCCGCGCGGTGGCCCGACGAGGACCTGTCGGGGCTGCCCGCCGCCCCGCCGTTCAACCTGCTCGCGCTGGCGCTGCGCAGCCGGAGCCTGTCGCGCCGCGAGCTCACCTCCGCCGACCCCGACGCCGGACGCGCCCTGCTGGCCTACGACCGGGCCACCACCACCGCCGAGCTCGACGGCGTCGACGCCGCGTCGTTCCTCGACCGGCTCGGGATGACCGAGCGCACCCGCAGCATGCTGTTCGAGGCGTTCGCCCGGTCCTTCTTCTGCAACCAGGGCGACCTGTCCGCCGCCGAGCTCGTCGCGATGTTCCACTACTACTTCCTCGGCAACCCCGAGGGCATCGGCTTCGACGCCCCGTGCACCGACCACGCCACCGCCGTCTGGCAGCCGCTGTGGCGGTACCTCACCTCCCTCGGGGCGCAGGTCCGCACCGGGGCACGGGTCACCGCGGTGCACCCCGACGGCGCGGGCTGGCGCATCGAGGGCCCCGCGGCGACCACCACCCGGCACCTCGTGCTCGCCCTCGACCCGGGCGCGCTGCGCGCGGTGGTCACCGGGTCGCCCGCGCTGGCGGCGGCGGCG
>NZ_WWFY01000764.1:0-3460 GCF_009864975.1 Pseudonocardia sp. SID8383 | reverse complement strand
TTCCACCGCGGGCGCGCCGTACGGCGGAGCCGGGACCCGGACGACGGCGCAGGGGATCGGCGACCGCGTCGCCGCGTTCCGGCTCCGGCGCAGCAGCACCGACCGGATGCTCGGCGGTGTCTGCGGCGGTCTCGCCGCCGACCTGGGAGCGGACGCCGCGCTGCTGCGCATCGCGGTCCTCGTCCTGACCCTGGTCACCGGTGGCGCGGCGGCTCTGGTCTACCTCGCCGCCTGGCTGATCGCACCGGCCGCCTGAGCCGGTGGGGTGGGCGCAGGGCTCCGGCGTCGCGGCTCACGAGGGGGAGCCGCGACGCCGGAGCCCGTCGGTCCGCCCGGCCCGCCCGGCCCGTCAGCCCACCCAGCCCGTCGACACCCGGCCCGACCAGTTCGCCAGCCGCTCGGTCGGCCCCGCCTCCGGGCGGTGCTCCACGACCGGGCCGAACGGCACCGGGCCGCCACGCCGCTCGGCGGGCAGGTACGCGTGGGCGATGGCGAGCGCCGTCGTCGCCAGCTCCCGGTCGGCCTCCGGGTCCTGCCCGGTGGCGACGGCCAGGTCCCACCCGTGCACCAGCGTCTCGTTCAGGTACACGGCCAGCGCGGCCCGCGCCGGGACCTCGCCGAACGGCAGCCGCGCGACCCGGTCGAGCAGTGCCTCGCCGTCCGGGCCGGACCAGACGGCCTGCAGCGCCGCCGCCTCGTCGACGTAGGCCGACACCGGGTCGTCGAGGACGTCGTCGCTGACCAGCGGGGCGGCCATCGGGTCGGTGCCGGTGGCGAGCGCCGCCGGTCTGCGCAGGGTCGTGACCAGGTGCGCGAGCAGGGTGCGGACGTCGAAGTCGTCGCAGGGGGTGGGGTCGGCCATCCGGTCGGCGGGCACGGCCCGGGCGAGACGGGCGACCCAGTCGAGGGCGGCCAGGTAGGCGGGGCGGGGATCGGTGGTGAGCGTCGGGTTCGTCATGGGCGCCAGCGTGCCCGCGATACCCGACATCTCCTGTCGTGATTCCATGACATTCTGCGGGACGTGCGCGCCGACCGGCTCCTGTCCCTGGTGCTCCTGCTGCGCCACCGCGGCCGGACCACCGCCGCCGTGCTCGCGCGCGAGCTGGAGGTCTCCGAGCGCACCGTGCTGCGCGACGTCGAGGCGCTGTCGGCCGCGGGCATCCCGGTCTACGCCGAACGCGGCAGGCACGGCGGCTTCGCACTGCTGCCGGGCTTCACCACCGACCTCACCGGTCTGACCCCGGGGGAGGCGGTCGCGCTGCTCGGCTCCGGCGCGACGTCGACGCCCGGCGCGCTCGGGCTGGGGCCGGAGTTCGCCTCGGCCATGCGCAAGATCGTCGCCGCGCTGCCGGACGCCGCCCGGGAACAGGCCACCGACGCCGCCGGACGGGTGCTGGTCCGGCGCGGCGGCTGGCTGCGCGACACCGACGACGGCGCGACCACCGACGTGCTCACCGCCGTCCAGCGCGCGGTGTTCGGCGGGGTCCGGCTCCGCATCCGCTACCGGACCGGGACCCGGCCGGGCGCGGAGCCCGGGCCCGCCGCCGAACGCGTCGTCGACCCGGTCGGGCTGGTCCAGGCGTCGGGGCGCTGGTACCTGCTGGCGCTGCGCGACGGGGACGACCGCACCTACCGGGTGTCGCGGATCGAGGAGGCCGAGCCGCTGGCCGAGCCCGCGCACCGGCCCGAGGGCGTCGACCTGGAGGAGCTGTGGTTGCGCCGCCGGAAGGACTTCCGGGCGCGGCGGCCCGGGATCCGGGTCCGCCTCGCGCTGCCCGCCGACCGTCGCGACGCGCTGTCCGCCGTCACCGTCGACGAGGAGCGGACACGGGACGGGACGACCGAGGTCGTCGCCGCGTTCGGGGACCTCTTCCACGCCGGGCGGGCGCTGTGGCCGCTGCTGCCGGACGTGCGGGTGCTGGACCCGCCGGAGCTGGTGACGGCGCTGCGGGAGCGGGCACGCGCGGCCGTCGTCGCCCTGGGGTGACGGCGGCCCCCGGACGCGCCGCGGGGGCGGCACCGGCGAACCGGTACCGCCCCCGCGGGGTGGTGCTGTGTGCCTGGTGAGGCAGGACCGATCAGAAGTCCATGCCGCCCATGCCACCGGTCGGGTCGGCGGGGGCGCCGCCGCCCTTCTCCGGCTTGTCGGCGATGACCGCCTCGGTGGTGAGGAACAGGGCCGCGATCGAGGCCGCGTTCTGCAGCGCCGAGCGGGTCACCTTGGCGGGGTCGATGATCCCGGCCTTGATGAGGTCCTTGTACTCGCCGGTGGCGGCGTCGAGGCCCTCACCGGTGGGCAGGTTGCGGACCTTCTCCGCGACGACGCCGCCCTCGAGGCCGGCGTTGACCGCGATCTGCTTGAGCGGGGCCTCCAGCGCGACCTTGACGATGTTCGCGCCGGTGGCCTCGTCACCGTCCAGGCCGAGGCCCTCGAACAGGCCGGCACCGGCCTGGATGAGCGCCACGCCGCCGCCGGCGACGATGCCCTCCTCGACGGCCGCCTTCGCGTTGCGGACGGCGTCCTCGATGCGGTGCTTGCGCTCCTTGAGCTCGACCTCGGTCGCCGCGCCGGCCTTGATGACGGCAACGCCGCCGGCCAGCTTGGCGAGGCGCTCCTGGAGCTTCTCGCGGTCGTAGTCGGAGTCGGTGCGGTCGATCTCGGCGCGGATCTGGTTGACCCGGCCGGCGATCTGGTCGGCGTCACCGGCGCCGTCGACGATGGTGGTCTCGTCCTTGGTCACAACGACCTTGCGGGCGGTGCCCAGCAGGGACAGGTCGGCGGTGTCGAGCTTGAGGCCGACCTTCTCCGAGATGACCTCGCCACCGGTCAGGATGGCCATGTCGGCCAGCATCGCCTCGCGGCGGTCACCGAAGCCCGGGGCCTTGACGGCGACGGACTTGAAGGTGCCGCGGATCTTGTTGACGACCAGGGTGGCCAGGGCCTCGCCCTCGACGTCCTCGGCGATGATGGCGAGCGGCTTGCCCGACTGCATGACCTTCTCCAGCAGCGGGAGCAGGTCCTTGACGGTCGAGATCTTGGAGGAGACGAGGAGGACGTACGGGTCCTCCAGCTCGACCTCCATGCGCTCGGCGTCGGTCACGAAGTAGGGCGAGATGTAGCCCTTGTCGAAGCGCATGCCCTCGGTGAGCTCGAGCTCGAGCCCGAAGGTCTGCGACTCCTCGACCGTGATGACGCCTTCCTTGCCGACCTTGTCCATCGCCTCGGCGATGAGCTCACCGATCTGCGGGTCGGCGGCCGAGATGGAGGCCGTGGCAGCGATCTGCTCCTTGGTCTCGATCTCCTTGGCCGACTTCAGCAGCGCCTGGGAGACGGCCTCGGTGGCCTTCTCGATGCCGCGCTTGAGCGACATCGGGTTCGCGCCGGCGGCCACGTTGCGCAGGCCCTCACGGACCAGCGCCTGGGCCAGCACGGTGGCGGTGGTGGTGCCGTCGCCCGCGA
>NZ_WWFY01000763.1:0-3157 GCF_009864975.1 Pseudonocardia sp. SID8383 | reverse complement strand
GAGCCGTTCCAGCGGCGGTCCGATCGGGCGCGCCGGAGCCGGGCGGCGGTGGCGCGCGGCGACCCGGCGCACCAGGCGGGGCAGGCGCACCAGCAGCCCCACCAGCACCGCGGGCCCGAACGCGATCCCCAGGAGGATGGCGATCCCGGTGACGACCGGGTCGTTCCCGGGCACGACACCGACGCTACGACTCCCGGACCCGCCGGGCCACCCCCGGACACGACGACGCCGCGGACACCTGGGGTGTCCGCGGCGCGCGCGACCGGAGGGGGCGATTCCGGCCGCACCCGGCCCTCACGGGCCGGGTCGTGGGTGGCCGGTCAGTCCTGGCGCAGGTAGCTGAGCAGGCGCAGGATCTCGATGTAGAGCCAGACGATCGTGGTCATCAGGCCGAACGCGAGGTACCAGGAGTACTTCGCCGGAACACCGGCCTTGACCGCGTTGTCCGCGGCGTCGAAGTCGAGCAGCAGGCTGAACGCCGCCACGCCGATCACGACGATGCTGAACAGGATGGCCAGCGGGCCGCCGTCACGGAGGCCGAAGCCACCCTCGGTGAAGAAGCTCGCGACCAGGTTCGCCAGCATCAGGACGACGACGCCGATCAGGGCGCCCATCATCCACTTGGTGAACCGCGGGGTGACCCGGACGGCACCGGTCTTGTAGACGACCAGCATCCCGAAGAACACACCGGCGGTGCCGATCACGGCCTGGACGCCGATGCCCCGGAGGTTCGGGTCCATCTGCATGAACCCGGTGATGCCGCCGAGCGCGACACCCATCGAGCCGGAGTAGAGCAGCGTCAGGACGGCGCTGGGCTTCTGCCTGAAGATGACGATCAGGGACACGACGAGCCCGACGATGAACGCGGGCAACGCCAGGATGTAGAGACCCGACAGCACGGTCAGGGTGCCCGCGACCAGAGCCAGGGCAGCGCTGATGGCGGTCTTCTGGACGACGTCGTCGACCGTGATCGGCCGGCCCGTGTCCTGCGTGGCCTGGGTCGGGTCGACGTAGGACGACTGGGAGCCGGCCATGGCGGCGCCCCCGCCCATCATGCCGCCACCCGAGCGGTCGAACGTGGCGTAGCCGCCCTGCTTCTGTGTGGGCAGGTTGCGGAACGCCGGGTTGCTCGTGGAGCGCACCTGGATCCTCCTCGACGGACGTGTGCGGGGCCCACCTCTGGCAGGCCCTCACACGTGTGCAACGCCGAGGGAGCGCCGGGGGTTCCCGCTGGTAAAAAAAAATTTACCGCGTCCAGGGCCTCCGGCGTCAGCCCCGTCTCCCACACCGGGCGATGATCACCCTCCCGGGCGTCTCACCTGCGGGAACGTGGACGTCGGCGGCAGCGGTTCGGCACGCACCGCCGGCATCTCGGGCGTGGTGTCGAAGCGACGATCGTCGGCGGTGTCGGCGCGCCCGTCGGACAGCGGCGCGTCACCGCGCATCTCCGCGCGGATCAGCGCGGGCCAGCGTCCGACCGAGCCGAGCGCGGCCACCGCGGCACGGCGACCCGCGGGACTGGCCAGGGCGGCGACGACGACGAGCAGCGCGACGGCGACGACCACCACGCTGCCGGAACCCGGAGCGAACACGGGCGTACCTCCTCGCAGAAGCGGGCGCCCGGCCGGGGGCAGCCGGACCCACCCTCGCGTCGTACAACGATCCCGTGGCAGGTCGGTCATGGGCCGTCACCTCGCAGCGGGCGCACCCGGGCGGGCCGCACTACTGTCGGCGCCTCCGGCGACGACACCTCCGTCGCCCCCAGTGAAAGGACGGTCCGGACATGTGGGCCCTGCTCTCCCGGCACCTGCGCGTATGGCTGCTCCTGGCGGTCGGTGCACCGCTGCTGGCCTGGCTCCTGGGCAAGATCGGCGACGCCGTCGAGCGCCGCCGCGGCCCCAACACCCTCAGCAAGCTGACCCGCTCGGGCCGCCGCTACCTGGAGCGGCGCACCCGGGGACCGCTGCGCCGCCACGAGCAGACCGACCCGGAGCGGCTCGCCCGCTGACGGGTCCCGCTCCGATACCGGACGACTCAGGCCGGCAGTACCCGGCGCAGGCCCCAGCCGCGCCGGCGGGCGGGGCGCCGCGACGTCACCTCCGCCGGTGGCGTCGGGTCGAGCTGCACGCAGCGGCCGCACGGGGTCCCGGCGACGTCGATCAGCGGGGCCGGGGACACCAGGTGGCCACACAGGGCCGCATACCGGCCGGTCCGCATCGAGTGCGGTGCGCAGAGTTCCGAGTCGGTCACCTTGTGTGCACGACCGTCGAGAACGGACGTCACCGTGAGGACATCGGGTCCGCCGGCCTCGTTCATCCGTCCGGCGGTCACGACGACAGCCACCCGGCGGCAGATCCGTGCGTCAACCGGCGCATTCACGGGCCCCCTCAGCGTGTCGGAGGTTCCATCGTCACGGATGACACGTGCGGATGCAAGATCGCTTGCACAGTCTTTCGACACTCTCCGCAGTCAAACGGACGCAGCGGACACACCCGGAGGTCCCCATGCCCCACCCGAACGGCACGCGCGCAGCGGATCTCGGCCCCGTGACGTGGCGCCGCCCGGCCGGCGGGACCGCCGACGGGCAGAACGTGGAGTTCGCCGTCCTGGACGACGGCCAGGTCGCGGTCCGCAACGCCCGCGACCCCGAGGGCCCGGTGCTCGTCTACACCCCGGCCGAGATCTCCGCGTTCGTCGACGGTGCCAAGAAGGGCGAGTTCGACGACATGGTCGACCCCTTCCGCGACTGAGCCGGGCTCACGGCAGCAGCGGGTCCGCCTCGCGCCACAGCCGGGCGACGACCTCGGACGCCGGGTCGGTCGTCGCACGTCCGGCGGCCTGCCCGGCCCAGTGGTTGACCCGGTCGACCGCGCCGGGCTCGCCCGCGCGGTAGCGGGCCACCAGGCGTCGCTGATGGGGGTAGGGCGCCGGGGCCGGGGCGCCCGGCACGGTCCAGGCACGGACGTAGTCGGTGGCGATGCCGCGGGCCAGCCGGCCGGTGTAGGCACGGGTCGTCGTCGTGCCGGTGGGGTCGAGGCCGTCGAGCCGGGCGGACCAGCCGTCGTCGATCCCGGCCTCGGGGCAGCGCAGCAGCGCCGTCCCCACCTGCACCGCGCTCGCGCCGAGGGTGAGCGCGGCGGCCAGGGCCCGGCCGTCC
>NZ_WWFY01000762.1:0-3287 GCF_009864975.1 Pseudonocardia sp. SID8383 | reverse complement strand
GAGGACACACCACCGAGACCCCGGCTACCGGCACGGCTCCCCGCGGGGTCCGGACCGGCGCCGTACGCACCGGCGGGCCGTCGGCCGTCGCACGCACCCTGGACGTCCTCGGCCGGGTCGGAAGCATCACCACGATCGCGGCGATGCTGGTCCTGTCCGCCGCACTGGCCGGGCTCGCCGACGGCACCCCGCCGAGCGGTGCGGCCGCCGAGGTGGCCGTGGCGACCCTGCGCTGAGCGGGGTCAGGCCGCGTCGGAGCGCGCCGCCCGGTCCGGCGGCACCGCCTTCATGACGTGGTCGACCAGGTCCAGGACCATGCGGTTCCCGCCGAGGCGGTACCCGAAGTCCTCCCAGCCGAGCAGCTCGCGCGAGATCAGCTCGCCGACCGGCCCGGGGTAGATCCGGGTCGCACGGAACGCGGCCGCGCGGATCCGCATCTTCTCGTGGTGATCCATGGGTTGCGGGTCGCTCATACCCTCACCTCCACGTCAGGGGGACTGGACGTGGCGCGTCCTCCACATTGAGCGGCTCGCCTGCGTTCCATGGTGACACCCCCACGCCGCAGTACCGGGCGACGTGCGCAGGATCTCAGGCACCGTGTCACCGGGGTGTTCCCCGCCGGTCACGCCGGCGTTGCGGGATCGATCACACGACCGGCCGGGCCCCGGTGGATACCGTGGCCGCATGGCCGACCGCACCCGGGACCTGCTCTGGTCCGACGTCGACACCCTGTACGGGGCGATCCTCGCCCACCCGTTCGTCACCGGGCTGACCGACGGCTCGCTTCCGCACGAGACGTTCCGGCACTACATCGTCCAGGACGCGCACTACCTGCGCGGCTACGCCACGGCGCTCGCCGTGTGCGCGGCGAAGGCCCCGACCGACGACGACACCCTCATGTTCGCCGAGCACACCGCCGGCGCGATCGCCGCCGAGCGGGAGCTGCACGCCGACCTGCTGGGCGCGCTCGGCCTCACCTCGGAGCAGGCCCGCGAGCTGCCGGTCGCCCCGGCCACCCGCGCCTACGTCAGCTACCTGCTGGCGGCCGCCTACGGCGGGTCCTACGCCGAGGGCGTCGCCGCGGTGCTGCCCTGCTACTGGATCTACGGCCGGGTCGGCGAGCACCTGGTCGGCGCCGGCTCCCCCGACCCGGTCTACCAGCGCTGGATCGACATGTACGCGGGCGAGGAGTACCACGCCGTCGTCGAGGCCGTGCTGGACGCGACCGACCGGGTCGGCGCCGCCGCGTCGACGGGGGAGTTCGCCCGCATGCGCGAGCACTTCACGACGACCTCGCGCTACGAGTGGATGTTCTGGGACGGCGCGTACCGCCGGGAGACCTGGCCGGTCTGAGCCCGGCCGGTCGCCTCAGCGGTTGTCGAGCCGGTCCGGGATCACCAGGTGCAGGAAGAACGACACGATCCCGACGACGATCGCGCCCCAGAACGCCGCCCAGAACCCGTCGACGGTGAACGGCAGGTTCAGCACCGACGACAGCCAGCCCGTCAGCAGGAACATGAGCGCGTTCACCACGAGCGCGAACAGACCCAGCGTGAGGATGTAGAGCGGGCAGCCCAGCGTCGCCACGATCGGCTTGACCACGGCGTTGACCAGGCCGAACACCAGGGCCACGCCGATCAACGTGAGGATCGAGGTGGAGGTGCCGGCGCTGTCCAGCCGGATGCCGCCGACCAGCACCGTCGCCACCCACAACGAGGCGGCGACGACGAGCGTGCGGATGGTGAAGGTGAGCACGGGGCTCGGTGGGGTCATCGGTCGGTCACCGCCTGCTGGACCAGCGTCTGGAGCTGGGATCGGATCGGATAGGTGCTGGAGGGGACGAGCTGGGTCATGAAGACGACCACCAGGTCGTCGACGGGGTCCACCCAGAACGCGGTGGAGGCCAGCCCGCCCCAGGCGAAGGTGCCCTCGTTGGCGAAGCCCTTCGTCGCCGCCCCGTCGACGACGACGGAGAAGCCGAGCCCGAAACCGACACCGGCGAACGCCGACTCGGAGAAGATGGGCCGCCCGACGGTGTCGAGGTCGGCGCCGCCGGGCAGGTGGTTGCGGGTGGCCCGGGCCAGGGTGCGCGGGCCGAGGATGCGAGCGCCGTCGAGCTCGCCGCCGCGGGCGAGCATCCGGGCGAACCGCAGGTAGTCGCCGGTGGTGGACAGCAGTCCGCCGCCGCCGGAGAGGAAGGTGGGCTCGCGGGTCGCGGACCGGGCGAGCACCTTGTTCTCGACCAGACCGCCGCCGGGGCGGGCGTTGTAGAGCGTCGCGAGCCTGCCGGCCTGCGCGGACCCCTCCGGCACCCAGAACGCGGTGTCGGTCATCCCGAGCGGGCCGGTGATCTCCTCGCGGAGGAACTCGTCGAGCCGGCGCCCGGACGCGACCTCGACGACCCGGCCGAGCACGTCGGTGGCCACCGAGTAGTTCCACTCGCGGCCCGGCTGGAACAGCAGCGGGAACGACGCGAAGTGCTCGCTCGCGGCCGCGAGGTCCATCCCGGACGGGGCGCCGAACTCGAAGCCCTTGGAGCGGTACATCTCGTCGACGGGGTGGGCGTGGTGGAAGCCGTAGGTCAGGCCCGCGGTGTGGGTCAGCAGATGGTGCACCCGCATCGGCTCGACGGCCGCGTCGGTCCCCGGATTGAGCGCCGAGCCGCCGCGGTAGACGCGCTGCTCGGCGAACGCCGGGATGTAGCGCGACACCGGGTCGGTGAGCTCCAGGGCGCCTCGCTCGGCGAGCATCAGGACCGCGACCGAGGTGATCGGCTTGGTCATCGAGTAGATGCGCCAGAGCGTGTCGTCGGTCACCGGAGCGGCGGAGTCGAGGTCGCGGACGCCGAGGTGGGTCAGGTGCGCGAGCCGGTCGTGCCGGGCGACGGCGATCGTCGCGCCGGCGAGGCGGCCGTCGTCGACGTAGCGGCGGAAGTGGCTGTCGATCCGGGCCAGCCGGGCGGGGTCGAGGCCGACCTCCGCCGGGTCCGCCTCGAGCGTGCCGAAGGTCGGGGAGGTCACGATCACGACCCTACCCGCGGGCCGCGTCCACAGTTCTGACGATCCTGCGGCCCGGCGCGTCACCCGGCGGACGCCCGCTCGTACTACCGGAAGTGCCCTGCGGGGCACGCGGACACCGGCGGGGGCCGGTGCCCGCCCACGCGTCGTGGCCGGTCCGAACGGGGAGCCCGGGCGGGCCACGGCGCGGCCGGGCCGGAGCGACGCGGACCCGAGCGGCTCAGACCGGCACGATCTCGTAGCGGGCCAGGCGCTCGCCGCGCAGCGCGG
>NZ_WWFY01000761.1:0-3401 GCF_009864975.1 Pseudonocardia sp. SID8383 | reverse complement strand
CCCGCCGCCCGCGGCCCGGGTGTCCGCGACGTGCGCCCCGAGCGAGTCCCCGGCGACGTCGCCGAGCACGACGGCCACCCCGCCCTGCGCCCAGCGGGTCGAGCCCTCGCCGATGCCGTCCTTGGTGACCACCACGACGCGCAGCCCGGCCGCGGCCGCGTCGAGCGCGGCGGTCAGCCCGGCCACCCCGGACCCGACGACGACCAGGTCGGCGCCGGCCTCCCAGCTCACCCCCCGCGCCGTCACTCCCCACCTCCCGGCTGACCGATCTCGATCATCCGCTGCACGGCGGCACGGCCGCGGGCGGCGAGGTCGGGGTCGACGTGGACCTCGTCGGTGCCCTCGCGGACCGACCGCAGCAGCGCCTCGGCGGTGATCATCTTCATGTAGGGGCAGGACGCGTTCTCGTTCACCGCGCGGAACGCGATCTCCGGGGCGGCCAGGCGCAGCTGGTGCAGCATCCCGACCTCGGTCGCGACGAGCACCTCCGTCGCGCCGGTGGCGCGGGCCGCGTCGATCATCCCGCCGGTGGAGAGGATCCTGACCTGCTCGGCGGGCACCGCGCCGGTGCCCGCCAGGTAGAGCGCCGAGGTCGCGCAGCCGCACTCGGGGTGCACGAACAGGTCGGCGCCGGGGTGGGCCGCGGCCCGCTCGGTGAGCTGCTTGCCGTTGATGCCGGCGTGCACGTGGCACTCCCCGGCCCAGACGTGCATGTTCTCCCGCTCCAGGGTGCGCCGGACGTGCGCGCCGAGGAACTGGTCGGGCAGGAAGAGCACCTCGCGGTCGCGCGGGATCGAGTCGACGACCTCGACGGCGTTGGAGGAGGTACAGCAGATGTCGGTCTCGGCCTTCACCGCGGCGGTGGTGTTGACGTAGGAGACGACGACGGCGCCCGGGTGCTCGGCCTTCCACTCCCGCAGCTGGTCGGCGGTGATCGAGTCGGCCAGCGAGCAGCCGGCCCGCGCGTCGGGGATCAGCACGGTCTTGTCCGGGCTGAGGATCTTGGCGGTCTCGGCCATGAAGTGCACGCCGCAGAACACGATCGTCGACGCGTGGGACTCGGCCGCGATCCGGGACAGCGCGAGCGAGTCCCCCACGTGGTCGGCGACGTCCTGGATCTCGGGCAGCTGGTAGTTGTGCGCCAGCAGGACCGCGTCCCGCTCGCGGGCCAGCGCACGCACCTCGTCGGCCCAGCCGGGGTCGGTCCCCGTGCCGCCGGGTGCCGTCAGCGTTCCGGTCATTGCGCCCTCCCGGGCCGTGTCGGGTTTTCGCCTAGCGGGCGGAAACTGGTCGGATGGTAGCACCGCTCGCGCGCCACCGGCACCTCCGTCGTGACCGGGACCTCACCCGACGGACACCCCGCCGTCACGTCCCGGTGCCGCGGCCGGTCCGCCCTAGGCTGGCCCCGTGACACCGCCACCCGCCCTGCACGAGGTCCTCGCCGTCGTGCTCAGGATCCGGGAGGGCCGGGCGGGCGCCCTGCTCTGGCAGCGGGCCCTGGACCCGGACGCCGGACGCTGGGCACTGCCGGGCGGCACCCTGGGCCCCGACGAGGACGTCGAGACCTCCGTGCGCCGCCAGCTCGCCGAGAAGGTCGACGTCCGCGAGGTCGCCCACGTCGAGCAGCTGTCGGTCTTCTCCGACCCGGCCCGCGTGTCCGGGAAGCGCCGCATCGCCACCGCGTTCCTCGGCCTGGTCCCCTCCGACGCGGACCCCGAGCTGCCCGGGGACACCGCGTGGCACGACGTCGAGGACCTGCCCGCGACCGCGTTCGACCACGCCGCGATCGTCGCGGCGGGGCGGGACCGCCTGCGCGCCAAGCTGTCCTACACCAACCTCGGGTTCGCGCTCGCCCCCGCGGAGTTCACGATCTCGGCGCTGCGCGAGCACTACGTCGCCGCGCTGGGCCACGAGGTGTCGGCGACGAACCTGCAGCGGGTCCTCACCCGTCGCGGCCTGCTGGAGCCCACCGGGGAGGTCGTCCCGTCGGGCCGTTCCGGCGGCCGCCCGGCCGCGGTGTTCCGGTTCACCGACCGCGGGATGCGCGTCACCGACGCGTTCGCCGTGCTCCGGCCACCTGCGCGACCCGGCGGGCCCCGCGACGGCGTACTACCGTGAGCCGGTGTCCGCCATGCTTCCGCTGTTCCCGTTGGGGACGGTGCTGATGCCGGGTGCGGCGCTTCCCCTCCACATCTTCGAGCCCCGCTACCGCCAGCTCACCGTCGACCTCCTCACCGGTGCCGTCCCCGACCGCGAGTTCGGTGTCGTCGCGGTGCGCGAGGGCCATTCGCCGGACCGCTCCGGGGCCTCCGGGATGCACGCCGTCGGCTGCACGGCGGTGCTCATCGACGCCCGCCGGCTACCCGACGGCCGCTACGACGTCGTCACCCGCGGGGCCCGCCGCTTCCGGCTGCTCGACCTCGACACGGGCTCGCACTCCTACCTCAGCGGCGAGGTCGAGTTCCTGCCCGACGACACCGGCGACGAGGCCGACCCGCGGCTGGTGGCGATGCTGGAGCGTTCCGCCCGCGCGGCGCACCGCGAGTACTGCGACACCGCGTGGCGGACCGGTGACTGGTCCGAGCCCGCCGCCGACACCCCCACCGCCGACCTCGCGCACCTGCTGGCCGGGGACTGCCTGTTGCCCCTGGGCGACCGCCAGCTCCTGCTGGAGCAGACCAGCGCGGTGCAGCGGCTCCGGGAGATCCGCAGGCTGTTCGCCCGCGAGCGCGGCCTGCTGGAGACCCTGCGGGCGGTGCCCGCGCCGCTCGGGTCGTTCTCCGACGAGCACAGCCCGAACTGAGCTCACCCGCCGACGGCGAGGTGCGGCCCCTCCCAGCGCCGGCGCAGCCACCGGTCGTGCGAGGTGACGACGACGCTCCCCGGCGCAGTGCCGAGCGCCGACTCCAGCTCCCCGGCCAGCCGCAGCGAGACGTGGTTGGTCGGCTCGTCGAGCAGCAGCAGGTCCGGGGCGTCGGCGACGGCGACGGCCAGCGCCAGCCGCCGCCGCTGGCCGAGGCTGAGCTCTCCGACCGCGGTGCCGTGCTCACGCGGGTGCAGCAGCCCCAGCTCGCGCAGCGGGACGGTCTCCGCCCGCTGCACGCCGACGGCGTCGGCGTAGGCGGTCGCGGCGCTGCGGTCGGGCGGGCCGACGTCGGGGTCCTGGGCCAGCAGCCCGACCCGGCGCGCCCGCACGTCCACGGTGCCCGCGTCCGGTGCGAGGTCGGAGTGCAGGACCGCCAGCAGGGTCGACTTCCCGGCCCCGTTCGGGCCGGTGACCAGCAGCTTCTCCCCCACGGCCAGGTCGAGCAGGTCGAGCCGCAGCCGGCCGTCGACCCGCAGGTCCCGCACGCACACGGCGAGCCCGCCGGCCGCGGCGTCGCCGGTGAGGTGCCCGGCGA
>NZ_WWFY01000760.1:0-3705 GCF_009864975.1 Pseudonocardia sp. SID8383 | reverse complement strand
CCAGCGCGTCCACCCCGAGCGCGCCGGCGGCCGGGCGGGTCTCCTGCTCCGGCGCGGAGCGCTGGGCGGGGACGAGCGGCGCGGCGGTCGTGGTGGTGGCGCCGTCGACGGCCGGGTCGGCGGGGGTGTCGCCGGTGCCGGTGGTGTGGCCGGTCGGGGTGGTGGCCATCGGGGTGCCTCCAGGTCGTACGGTGCCGTCCTCCCCCCATCGGAGCAACCGGGCCTCGCCGTTACGCCGTACCGCCCGGGGCCGGCGGGATCATCAGGATCGACGAGACGGTACGGACGACGGGTGACCTGGATCGCCCGTTTACCCTGGTCGTGTGCAGACCCCGACCGTCCTCGTCGTGGACTACGGCGCCCAGTACGCGCAGCTCATCGCCCGTCGCGTGCGCGAGGCGGACGTCTACTCCGAGATCGTGCCCGCGTCCCTGCCCGTCGCCGAGATCGTGGCCCGCGAGCCCGCCGCGGTGATCCTCTCCGGCGGCCCCGCGAGCGTGTACGCCGACGGCGCCCCCGCGGTCGACCCGGCGCTGTTCGAGGCCGGCATCCCGGTGTTCGGCATGTGTTACGGCTTCCAGGCGATGGCCCGGGCGCTGGGCGGCGAGGTCGCCCACGACGGCACCCGCGAGTACGGCCGCACCGAGGTCGCGCTGACCGGTACCCCCGGCACGCTGCACGAGGGCCTGCCCCGCACGCACCCGGTGTGGATGAGCCACGGCGACTCGGTGACCGCCGCCCCCGCGGGATTCACCGTCACCGCGTCGACCGACCGGGTCGCGGTCGCCGCGTTCGAGGACACCGACCGGCGTCTGGCCGGCGTGCAGTACCACCCCGAGGTCGGGCACTCGCCGCACGGCCAGGAGGTGCTGCGCCGGTTCCTGCACGACATCGCGGGCATCCGCCCGTCCTGGACGACGGCGTCGATCATCGACGAGACCGTCGAGGCGATCCGTGCCCAGGTCGGCGACGGCCGCGCGATCTGCGGGCTGTCCGGCGGGGTCGACTCCGCCGTCGCCGCCGCGCTCGTCCAGCGCGCCATCGGTGACCGGCTGACCTGCGTGTTCGTCGACCACGGGCTGATGCGGTCCGGGGAGCGCGAGCAGGTCGAGAAGGACTTCGTCGCCGCCACCGGCGCGACCCTGCACGTCGCCGAGGCCGCCGACCGGTTCCTCGAGGCGCTCGCCGGGGTCACCGAGCCCGAGCAGAAGCGCAAGATCATCGGCCGGGAGTTCATCCGGGTCTTCGAGACGGCCACGGCGGAGGTGGTCGCCGACCACCACGTCGGGTTCCTGGTCCAGGGGACGCTCTACCCCGACGTCGTCGAGTCCGGTGGCGGCGACGGCACCGCGGTGATCAAGAGCCACCACAACGTCGGCGGTCTGCCCGACGACATCGAGTTCGACCTGGTCGAGCCGCTGCGTGCGCTGTTCAAGGACGAGGTCCGGATGGTCGGTGCCGAGCTGGGGCTGCCCGAGGTCATCGTCGCCCGCCAGCCGTTCCCCGGCCCCGGCCTGGGCATCCGCATCATCGGCGAGGTCACCCGCGACCGGCTGGAGACGCTGCGGGCCGCGGACGCGATCGCCCGCGAGGAGCTGACCGCCGCCGGGCTGGACCGCGAGATCTGGCAGTGCCCGGTGGTGCTGCTGGCCGACGTCCGCAGCGTCGGTGTGCAGGGTGACGGCCGCACCTACGGCCACCCGATCGTCCTGCGCCCGGTGTCCAGCGAGGACGCGATGACCGCGGACTGGACCCGGCTGCCCTACGACGTCGTCGAGCGGATCTCCACCCGGATCACCAATGAGGTGTCCGAGGTCAACCGGGTCGTCATCGACGTCACGAGCAAGCCCCCGGGCACCATCGAATGGGAGTGACCGGGGCCTGACGTAACAGGGGCGGGGCCGATGTCTCGGCCCCGCCCCGGCCAGCCCGGGCCTCGCGGTGTCCGACCCCCGTCGGACACCGCTGCCACGCGGGCGGCGGCGGGTCCGGCGGCGCTCCCCAGCCCGCCGGCTCCCGTGATGACCCTTCAGTCGTCCGATGTGGCCCTGGAGTTACGCACACTCGCCATCAGGAATGCGATCCCCGCCACAACGGCGGTCCCGGCGAGCACCCAGCGCAGGTCGACGACCTCCCACGGGGCGATCCCGAGGACCCCGCAGACCGCCACCAGCAGCGACAGGACCCCGGCGACGAGGGCGAACGGGTCGGCGCGACGGGCGAGCGAGCTATCCACGGGTGACCTCCACGGTTCCCAGCTCGGCCCGCAGGTCGAGCTCCAGCACCCGGCCACCGGGTCCGTCCGGGCCGGGGTCGTTCACGGTCAGGTCCACGTCCTGCCCGGTGCGGGTCTGCCCGTCGACGGTCAGGTCGCCGGTGCCCACCGAGCCACGGACGAGCAGGTCGGCGTCCCGCGGGACCCGGATCTCCACCGCCCCCGCGCCGACCTCGGCCCGGGTGCGGACGGGCCCGGTCGCGCCGGGCGTCGCGGCGAGGTCGAGGCGGGTCAGGTCGAGCTGGACCGTGCCGGTGCCGCGCCGGTACTCCGGGGCGAGCTCGGCGACGGTCGCGGGGGCCACGACGGTCTCCCCGATGCCACCGCGCACGGCCCATCCGTCGGGACCGACGGCGTCGTTGAGCGGGATGGTGGCCGCCGTGACGAGCGCGAGCAGCACCGCGAACGGCACCAGCCAGCGTCCGGCGCGCCGCAGCGCGCCGACGACCAGCCCGGCCCCGACGACGGCGAGCGCGGCCCCGGGGACGGCCGAGGCCGGCACCGCACCCGGTGCGGCCAGGGCGAGCACCCCCACCATCCCGGCGACGACGAGCGACACGGCCAGCGTGATCGGTGTGAGCGTCGAGCGGGGCGCCGGGGGCGGACCCGGCTCCGGTCCCGGTTCGGGCAGGTCCCAGGCGAACGGTGCGGCGCCGAGCGGGTCCCAGGCCGGTGGCGTCACCTGCGCCACGGTGGGGGCGTGCGGGTCCGCGACCCACGGCACCACGGGTGTCGGCGACGCGGCGGCCTCCCGGGCCCCGGGCCGGTTCCCCCGGGTCACGTGCAGCGCGACGAGCAGCGCGACGGTGACGACGGCGGGGATGACGCGGTCGGCGGACAGCACCAGCGGGACGGCCAGCAGCGCGGCCAGGACCAGCAGCGTCACCGACAGCGCCGACGACGGTCCGCTGCGCGGCGGGACCGGGCTGCCGGGCGGGCCGGCGTCCGGCAGGACCGCGCAGCCCGCCAGGTAGAGCGGGATGCCGGGGCCAGCGATCGCGACGACGACGAACCCGACCCGGACCAACGTCGGGTCGATCTCGTAGCGGCGCGCGATCGCGGCGGACACCCCGGCGAGCTTGCGGTCGTCGCGCGGACGCAGGGGCCGGGAGTCCCACATGTCGCGCATGGTGTTCCGGGCCGTCGCCGTCGCCGACGGTGGTCGGCCGCTCCCGGGCAGCTGCGTCTGGTTCATGGCGTCGAGCCTGCCGTCCGGGCGGGCCCCGGCGTCTCGGGGACAACCCCGAGACGACCCCGGTCCCGATCCGGAGGGGATCCGGCGCGGGTCGTGTGACGATGGGGTCGTGAACAGCTCGGACCCCTCGACCGGTACCGCACCGGGGTCGGCGGACGCGCCGACGCGGCCCACCGCCGCTCCGTGGGCGGCCCCGTCGCACGGTGTCGCGCTGCCCGGTGCCGCGCTGCCCGGC
>NZ_WWFY01000759.1:0-3926 GCF_009864975.1 Pseudonocardia sp. SID8383 | reverse complement strand
CGGCTCGAACCGCAGCGCGGTCTGCACCCGGTCGAACGGCACCCGGAACACCGCGGTCGTGGTCGTCGTCCCGGAGCCCGCGGCCGCGGCGTCGGACGGGGCCAGCGGGCGGGTGAACTGCACGAGCGCGGGCACGGACACCCCCGGTGCGGGCAGCGTCGCGGGCAGCCCGGCGAGGTAGCCGGCGACGTCCTGGCCGGGGTCGGGACCCAGCCGCACCGACCCCGTCGCCGCCGGGGGCCCGGCCGACGGCCCGGACCCGGCGGCCCAGACGGCGCCGAGGAACACCACCGCCATGACCGCGGCGATCCACGCGAGCGCGCGGGTGCTCAGCCCCCTCACGCCGCTCAGTCCCGCAGGACGTCCAGCGCCGCGTCGAGGTCGGCCGGGTAGGGGCTGGTGAACTCGACGTGCCGACCGTCGGCGGGGTGGGCGAACCCGAGCGTGCGGGCGTGCAGCCACTGCCGGGACAGCCCGACCCGCTTGGCCAGCGTCGGGTCGGCGCCGTAGGTGATGTCGCCGACGCAGGGGTGGCGGAGTGCGGAGAAGTGCACCCGGATCTGGTGGGTGCGCCCGGTCTCCAGGTGCACGTCGAGCAGGCTCGCCGAACGGAACGCCTCGATGGTGTCGTAGTGGGTGACGCTGGGCTTGCCGCTCTGCATCACCGCGAACCGGTAGTCGTGGCGCGGGTGCCGGTCGATCGGGGCGTCGATCGTGCCCGACGACGGGTCCGGGTGCCCCTGCACGACGGCGTGGTAGCGCTTGTCGACGGTGCGTTCCTTGAAGGCCCGCTTGAGCTCGGTGTAGGCGTGCTCGGAGGTGGCGACGACCATCACCCCGGTGGTGCCGACGTCGAGCCGGTGCACGATGCCCTGCCGCTCGGCGGCGCCGGAGGTGGACAGCCGGAACCCGAGCGCGGCGAGCCCGCCGGTCACGGTCGGCCCGGTCCAGCCCGGGGAGGCGTGCGCGGCCACCCCGACCGGCTTGTCGACGACGACGATGTCGTCGTCGGAGTGCAGCACCGTCAGGCCCGCGACGACCTCCGCCGGACCCTCGATGACCGCGGGCGCCGGGGCGTCGGGCAGCTCGACCTCCAGCCAGGACCCGCCGGGCAGCCGGTCGGACTTGCCGGCCTCGCGGCCGTCGACCGAGATCCGGCCGGACTCGGCCAGGGTCGCGACGACGGTCCGGGACAGGCCCAGCAGCCGGGACAGCCCGGCGTCGATCCGCATGCCGTCCAGCCCGTCGGGCACCGGCATGCTGCGTACCTCACCCACGTTCGCGGCTCCCGTCGATCTCGATGCCGCGCACGGCCATCAGCACCAGCAGGATGCCGCCGCACACGATGCCGGTGTCGGCGATGTTGAACACGGGGAAGACGCTCCCGTCCGGGGAGAAGAAGGCCAGCATGTCCACGACGTGCCCGCGCATCGGCCCGGGCGCGCGGAAGAACCGGTCGACCAGGTTGCCCAGCGCACCGCCGAGGACCAGGCCGAGGCCGATCGCCCAGCCGGTCGAGGCGAGCCGCCGCGCGATCCGGATGATCACGCCGACGACGACCACGGCGACGATCGTCAGCACCCAGGTGTAGCCGGTGGCCATGGACCAGGCGGCGCCCGGGTTGCGCAGCAGCGTGAGGTAGAAGAACCCGTCGATCACGGTGACCGGCCGCTGCCCCTCCAGCGTGGCGACGGCGGCGATCTTGGTGACGAGGTCGAGCGCCAGCCACACCGCGGCGATGCCCGCCAGCAGCGCCACACCGCGCCGTCGTACGGCGGGGTCGATCGGCGCGGTGGGGGGTGGGGGGTCGGCACTCACACCCGTGATTATGCGGGTCGCCCCGACACCGCCGACCGGCCGGTCAGCCGGCCCGCCCGCTCGGCCGGCCCCGGCCCTCGTGCCAGCGGACCAGTTTGCCGCCGCGGTCGACGTCGCGGATCCGCCGCTCGGTGTCCTCCCGGTTCTCCCGGGTGCTGACGACGAGGAACTGGTCCCCCTCGCGCAGCCGGGTGTCCCCGCCCGGGGAGAACGCCTCGGCGTCGCGTACGACCAGGCTGACCGTGGCCCCGCGGGGCAGCCGCAGCTCGCGCAGGTAGACGCCGTGCAGCCGGGACCCGGGGGGCACCTTCACCTGCAGGAGTTCGGCGTCGACCTCGTCGAGCGGGGCGGCGTCGACCTCGACGCCGCGGGTGTCGGTGCGCGAGACCACCCCGAGCAGCCGCGCCACCCAGGGCAGGCTGGTGCCCTGGACCAGGGTGAGCAGCACGACCAGCACGAACACGACGTCGACCAGCCGTTGGTTCTGGCCGCCGCCCTCGGTGACCGCGACGAGGGCGAGCACGATCGGCACGGCTCCGCGCAGCCCCGCCCAGGACAGGAACGCCTGTTCGCGCCAGGGCACCCGGAACGGCAGTGCGGCGGCGGCCACCGACAGCGGCCGCGCGGCGAGCAGGACGACCGCCGCGCAGATCAGCGCGGGCACCACGGCGGCGGGCAGCCGCTCGGGCACCGCGTACAGGCCGAGCAGCACGAACAGCCCGATCTGGGCGATCCACCCGGTGCCCTCGGCGAAGGAGACGACGCCGCTGCGGTGCGGCAGCCGGGAGTTGCCCAGCACCAGCGCGGCGCAGTAGGTGGCGAGCAACCCCGAGGCGTGCACACCCTGCCCGGCGGCGAAAGCCAGCAGGCAGGACGCGATCGCCGCGAGCGGGTACAGGCCGGTCGACGGCAGCGCGGCGCGGCGCAGCGCCCAGGCCGCGCCCAGCCCGAGCAGCACACCGACGACGGCGCCCGCGACGAGCTCGTAGACGACCAGCAGCGGCGTCGTCCAGCTGATGGCCTCGGTCCCGGCCAGGACGACGACGGCGATCACCACCGGCGCGTCGTTCATCCCGGACTCGAGCTCCAGGGTCCCGGCGAGCCGTTGCGGGACGGCGACCCCGCGCAGCACGGAGAACACCGCTGCGGCGTCGGTGGAGGACAGCACCGCGCCCCACAGCAGCGCGGTGCGCCACTCCAGGTCGAGCAGCAGGTGCAGCAGCCCGCCCGCGACGGCGATCGACACCAGCACCGACAGCGTCGACAGCAGCAGCCCGAGCCCGAGCGCGGGCCGCACCGCCGACCAGCGGGTGGTGAGCCCGCCCTCGGTGAGGATCAGCACGAGCGCGGTGAGGCCGAGGGACTCGGTGAGGCCGGTGTCGTCGAACCGGATGCCCAGCACGGACTCGCCGAGCAGCACGCCGATGCCCAGGTAGAGCAGCAGCGACGGCAGGCCGAGCCGCACCGAGACGCGCACCGCGAGCACGCCGAGCAGCAGCACCCCCGCGGAGATGCCGAGCATCAGTTCCAGACTCACCGGGGCCCCCCGCTCAGGGCGACCAGGTCAGGGTGACGGCGTCGGTGCGCCGCGGCGGGAGGTCCACCAGCGCGGCGGCGACCTCCTCGACGCGGTCGGCGGGCAGGCAGAGCCGACGGGTGACCCAGGCGGCGTCGTGCGGCAGGCGGGCCGCACGGGTCCAGGTCAGGACCTCCGGCGCGACGCCCTGCTGTTCGCGCAGCACCGCGACGGCGTCGTCGTGGGTCGCCGACGGCGGCCGGACCACGTCGTGGAAGCGCTCCCACAGCGGGTCCAGCCAGGCCAGCGGGTGCTCGGTCAGCATCTCGACCACGACGCCGCCGATCCCGCCGCGGGTGCGGACGGCGCCGGTCAGCGCGGCGAGGAACGGGGGCAGGTCGACGACGTTGTGCAGCACGTGGTGGCAGACGACGACGTCGTGCCGCCCGGCGTCCCCGGCCGCGTCGGGCCAGCTGCCGTGCACGGTGCCGTGGGGCAGGCCCCGGGCGCGAGCCGCCGCGGCGAACACCGCCAGCATGTCGGCCTGCCGGTCGACGCCGACCACCCGCGCCACCGGCGACGGCTCGGGCCA
>NZ_WWFY01000758.1:0-7439 GCF_009864975.1 Pseudonocardia sp. SID8383 | reverse complement strand
GGGGAGCGGGTGCCGGCGGGGCGGGCGCGACCGGTGGTGCCGGGGGCAGTGCGGGCTCCTCCCGGCCGGCCGCGGTCAGCGACACCGCGGACACGGTCCCGGCGGTGGTCAGGACCGCGATCCCCGCGGTCAGCAGGGCGTGCATTCCGGGCAGGCGCACGACGTCCCCCTCGGTCTCGGTCGTCGAAGCTCGGCCCGGACGGATGTGGTGCGCGGCCGTCCGGGTGATGGGAGCCGTTCGACGATGGCTGTACGTCACCTGTGCGTCGTGCGACGGAGTATGCCTTACGCCCATCGGAGCAGTGACGGAG
Organism: Pseudonocardia sp. SID8383; assembly: GCF_009864975.1. NCBI lineage: Bacteria > Bacillati > Actinomycetota > Actinomycetes > Pseudonocardiales > Pseudonocardiaceae > Pseudonocardia > Pseudonocardia sp. SID8383. The sequence goes on along the minus strand of NZ_WWFY01000758.1, from coordinate 7,128 downwards.
ACTGAGGGTGATCGTTCCTGGTGGGTGTCGTGTCCTGGTCCCGGGGTGGGTACGGGATCATGGTCGTCGGCACGGACGAACTGGAGGCGATCATCGCGACCGAGGCCGTCGAGACCGGCCCCGGGCCCCGTCGCGCCGGGCGGGCGACCGCGGCCCGCACCCGCATCGTCGGGTGGGTCCTGCTGCTCGTGCTGGCGTCGCTGGGCGTCGTCACGCTGCTGACCTGGATGCTGCTGATCGACGAGACCGACCGCCGGATCGACGACGCGCTGAACTCCGAGATCGCCGAGTTCGCCCGCGTCACCGAGACCGGCGTCAACCCGACGACCGGCCAGCCGTACTCCTCGGTCGACGAGATCCTGCGGTCGGTGATCGCCGCCAACGTCGCGCGGCCGAACGAGAAGTTCCTCGGCTACCTCGACGGGCGCTTCCGCTGGGAGTCCCGGCGGACCAGCCCGCGGGTGCTGCTGCGCGAGGACCCGGCGTTCGCCGCGCTGGTCGCGGACGTCCGCCGTCCCACCCGCGGCTCCTACCTCAGCTCGGCGGGGGAGGTGCGCTGGTCGGCACTGCCGGTCGGGCTCGCCGGCGACCCACAGCGCGGCGTCATCGTGATCGGCTACTTCACCGAGCGCGAGCACGGCTTCGCCCACGAGGCCGCGCGGCTGATGGGGCTGGTCGGGTTCGGGACGGCGCTGCTGTCGGCGGTCGGGGCGTGGCTGGTGGCCGGGCGCATCCTGCGGCCGCTGCGCGACGTCGCCGCGACGGCCCGCACCATCACCGGGCGGGACCTGTCGCGCAGGGTGCCGCAGCGGGCCCGGGCCCGCGACGAGATCGCCGAGCTGGCCACCACGCTGAACGCGATGCTCGACCGGGTGCAGAGCGGGATGGTGTCCCAGCGGCGGTTCGTCGACGACGCCGGGCACGAGCTGCGCACCCCGATCACCATCGTCCGGGGGCACCTCGGGGTGCTCGACCCGCGCGACCCCGACGACGTCGCCGAGACCGTCGCCCTGGTCGACGACGAGCTGGAGCGCATGAACCGGCTGGTGTCGGAGATGCTCGCGCTGACCCGGGCCGAGCAGCCGTCGCTGCTGCGGACCGAGACCGTCGACGTCGGCGTGCTGACCCGGGAGCTGTTCGAGAAGCTGACCGGCCTCGCCGACCGGGACTGGCGGCTGGAGTCGGTGGCCGCGGTGCGGTGCCGGCTGGACCCGCAGCGGATCACCCAGGCCGTCGTCGCGCTGGCCGACAACGCGACCCGGTTCACCGGTAACGGCGACCGGATCGCGCTCGGCTCGGAGGCGGTCGACGGGCGGGTGCGGATCTGGGTGGCCGACTCCGGACCGGGCGTCGCACCGGAGGACCGGCACCGGGTGTTCCGGCGCTTCGCGCGCGGCGACGACGCGCCCCGCTCCGACGGCGCCGGTCTCGGGCTGTCCATCGTCGAGGCCATCGCGACGACACACGGCGGCCGCGTGCTGCTCGAGAGCACACCCGGGCACGGGGCGACCTTCACGCTGGACCTGCCGAGGAGCGAGACGTGAGCAGCCGGATCCTGGTGGCCGAGGACGAGCCGCGCATCGCGTCGTTCGTGAAGAAGGGCCTGGTCGGGGCCGGGTTCGAGGTCACGGTCGTCGCCGACGGGGCCGGTGTGCACGACCACGCCGTGACCGGTGGGTTCGACCTGCTGGTGCTCGACATCGGGTTGCCGGGGATGGACGGCTTCGAGGTCCTGCGCCGGCTGCGGGCGGCGGGCAGCGCCGTCCCGGTGATCATCCTGACCGCGCGCGACAGCGTGCACGACACCGTCGCCGGGCTGACCGGCGGCGCCGACGACTACATGGCCAAGCCGTTCCGGTTCGAGGAGCTGGTGGCCCGGATCCGGCTGCGGCTGGAGCGCGCCCGTCCCGTCCCGGACCCGGACGTGCTGACCTTCCACGGGCTCGAGCTCGACCCCCGTACCCGGCACGTGAGCGTGCACGGCCGCACCGTCGAGCTGTCGGCGCGCGAGTGCGCGCTGGCCGAGACGTTCCTGCGTCACCCGGGCCAGGTGCTGTCCCGCGACCAGCTGCTCCGGCTGGTGTGGGGGCCCGCCGAGTCGGGGGCGTCGTCCAACGTCGTGGACGTCTACGTCCGCTACCTGCGCCGCAAGCTCGGCGCCGGCTGGATCGCGACCGTGCGCGGCGCGGGCTACCGGCTCGAACCGGGCTGAGCGGACCCGACTACCCTGGTCGTCCGTGTCCCTCACCCTCGGCATCGTCGGCCTGCCCAACGTCGGCAAGTCGACCCTGTTCAACGCGCTGACCCGCAACGACGTGCTGGCCGCGAACTACCCGTTCGCGACGATCGAGCCCAACGTCGGCGTCGTCCCGCTCCCCGACGCGCGCCTGGGGACGCTGGCCGAGATCTTCTCGTCGGAGAAGATCATCCCGGCGTCGGTGTCCTTCGTCGACATCGCCGGCATCGTCAAGGGCGCGTCCGAGGGCGCGGGCCTGGGCAACAAGTTCCTCGCGAACATCCGTGAGTCCGACGCGATCTGCCAGGTCGTGCGCGTCTTCGACGACCCGGACGTGGTGCACGTCGACGGCCGCATCGACGCCGCGAGCGACATCGAGACGATCGCGACCGAGCTGGTCCTGGCCGACCTGCAGACGCTGGAGAAGGCGATCCCGCGGCTGGAGAAGGAGGCCCGCACCCAGAAGGACCGCAAGCCGGTCCTGGACGCCGCGAACGCCGCCGTCGCGATCCTCAACGAGGGCCGGACGCTGTTCCAGGCGAAGGCCGACACCGAGCTGCTGCGCGAGCTGACCCTGCTCACCACGAAGCCGTTCCTCTACGTCTTCAACGCCGACGAGGCCGTCCTCACCGACGACGCCCGGCGCACGGAGCTCACCGAGCTCGTCGCCCCCGCCCAGGCGGTGTTCCTCGACGCCAAGGTCGAGGCCGAGCTGCTGGAGCTCGACGACTCCTCCGCCGCCGAGCTGCTGGAGTCCATCGGGCAGGACGAGCCGGGCCTGGCCCAGCTCGCACGGGCCGGGTTCTCCACCCTCGGGCTGCAGACCTACCTGACCGCCGGGCCCAAGGAGTCGCGCGCCTGGACCATCCCGCAGGGCGCCACCGCGCCGCAGGCGGCCGGGGTCATCCACACCGACTTCGAGCGGGGCTTCATCAAGGCCGAGATCGTCTCCTTCGACGACCTGGTCGCCGCGGGATCGATGAACGCCGCGAAGTCCGCGGGCAAGGTGCGGATGGAGGGGAAGGACTACGTCATGCACGACGGCGACGTGGTCGAGTTCCGCTTCAACGTCTGACCCGCGGCGGTCCCGCCCGTCGTCCCTCATCAGAAGGGGTGACGATCCGGCGTACACGCTGACCGTCGTCGCGCCACCCACGACACTGTGGGCCGGCCCCGGGGCGGGGCCGGTGCGACCGGCTGGGGGAACGACGATGGGCATGGGCAGCTTCGCCGTGGCGGCCGTCGTCGCCGCCGTGTTCGCCACCAGCGCGTGCGCCGCCGCGTCCGGCGCCGAGCGGGTCACCACCCCGGAGTCCGCGGCCGCTTCGGTGTCCGTCCCGTTCGCGCCCGCCGCCGGTGTGCTGTCCCGGGCCGAGCCGGGTGCGGCGGTGGACGGCGCGATCGTCGCGGCCCGCCGGGCGATGGACCGGACTGCGGCCGCCGAGGCGCGGGCGGCGGAGGAGAGCCGGGCGAGGACGTCCGGTGACGACTGCGCGGCACGGGCGATGGCCGCCGGGCGGTTCGACCCGTCGTGCTCGGCATACCAGGGGTATCTCGACCCGGGCACGTCCGCGGGCCGGGCGCCGACCAGCGGCGAGACCCAGATGCAGTACCTGTGCGAGCGGGGTCTGGTGCCCCGGAGCGACTGCTGACCCGTCGCGGCGCCCGGCGCGACGTCACCGGCGGGGGCGCTCCGCTGCCGGTCCGGTTCGACGGGGCCCGCTGCCGCCCGATCTCCCGACGCGCTGTCTCATATCGCGACACCGCAGTGTGTCCCACGCCACTACCGTCGGATCCGCCGTGACGATCACCCGGGTCCGGGCTCGTGACGGTTCCGCGCCCGACCCGGTGACGCGGCCCGACCGACACGGGGGAACCCACATGGCCGAGCAGGTCCACCGGTTGATCTACCGCAGTCACAGCACGGTGCCGCGCGAGCGCCGCGACGAGGTTCTCGCCGAGATCTTCGACGTGGCCCGGTCGAAGAACAAGAAGGCCGGTGTCACCGGGGCGCTGCTGATCTCCGACAACTGGTTCGTCCAGACCCTGGAGGGCGACGAGACGGTCGTCACCGAGCTCTTCGAGAAGATCCGGGAGGACGACCGGCACACCGATGTGTCGGTCGTCGAGTCGGCGACGGTGGAGGACCGGGTGTTCTCCCGCTGGTCGATGGCCCGCATCTCCCCGATCGGGCGCTCGGACATCCCGCTGCACGACGTCGAGGGCCGCATCCGGCCCGCCGCGCCGGACCAGCCCGGGCGGGGGCAGCAGGACCTGCTCACCCGGATGCGGAACACCATCGGCGCCGACTTCGTCTGACCCCGCTCACCGCAGCGGGATGTCGACACCCCGCTCGGACTCGGGGCGCGGGCCGTGGATCCGCCGCTCCGCCTCGGTGATCGGGACGTCGTTGATGCTGGCCTCGCGCCGCCGCATGAGTCCCAGCTCGTCGAACTCCCACAGCTCGTTTCCGTAGCTGCGCCACCATCGGCCGTCGGCGTCGCGGGACTCGTACTGGAATCGGACGGCGATGCGGTTGTCGTCGAACGCCCACAGGCTCTTGCGCAGCGCGTAGTCCTGCTCGCGCTGCCACTTCGCCGTCAGCAGCTCGACGATCTCCTGCCGGCCGGTGGCGAAGGTGTCGCGGTTGCGCCACACCGAGTCCGGTGTGTACGCGCCCGCGACGCGCTCGGGGTCCCGGGTGTTCCAGGCGTCCTCGGCGGCCTGCACCTTCTGGCGCGCGGTCTCCGCGGTGAACGGCGGGTAGGGCGGACGGCCATCGGTCACGACTGTCTCCTCGGTCAGTCGAGAACGAGCGTTCTCGATCTGCTCCGGTAAGGTAGGGAACGATCGTTCTCGATGTCAAGGAGGTCATCGGTGCCCGCGGCCATCACCGAGGAGCAGGCCCGTCTCGACCGGGACGCCCTGCTGGACGCAGCGGAGCTGCTGTTCTACGAGCGCGGCATCCGGGCCGTCGGGATGGACCAGGTCAGGTCGGCGTCGGGGCTCCCGCTCACGCGGATCTACCGGGACTTCCCGTCCAAGGAGGACCTCGTCGTCGCGGTGCTCCGTCGGCGCGACGAGCGCTGGCGAGGCGACCTGGCGGCGTACGTGACCCGGGTCGGGGACCCGCGGCAGCGGCTGCTCGCCGTCTTCGACTGGCTGGGGGAGTGGTTCACCCGGCCCGGGTTCCGCGGCTGCGCGTGGATCAACGCCTACGGCGAGCTCGGCAGCACCTCGGAGCCGGTGCTGCGCGAGGTGCGCAGCCACAAGGAGCTGTTCCACCGGCAGCTCGGGGAGTGGGCGTCGGCGGCCGGCGTGGATCCCGTCGAGCCGGTCTGCCTGCTCGCGGAGGGGGCGATGGTGACCGCGGCGATCGGCGGGAGCCCGGATCCGGCGCGGCAGGCGCGGGCGGCGGTGGCGGTGCTGCTGCCCTGACCGGCGGTCACTGCGACCAGGCCGCCGTCATCACCGTGGACAGCGGCTCCAGCTCCGCGACCAGCTCGTCGAGCTCCGCGTCGGACAGGGCCGCGTACGGCGGCGCGGCGAGCTCGTCGGTCAGCGCCTCCACGCGCGCCGTGACCTCCCGGCCCGCGTCGGTGAGCCACCCGTCGTCGTCGACCAGGCCGCGTCGCCGCAGACCGGACATGACATCGGCCAGCCGGGCTGCCGGCAGGTGGTGCACGCGCCCGAACGTCTCCGGCGGGTGGACGCCCATGTCCAGCGCGGACAACAGGTGGGCCTCGGTGCCACCGATCCGCTCGGTGAGCAGGGCGGTGACGTGCCCGTCGCCGCGGTGCTCGCGCAGCGTCGTCGCGGACTGCCACAGCCGGGTCAGCGGGTCGCCGGGGACCTCCAGGGTGCGCATCCCCGCGTACATCACCCGGCCCTCGGTGGGGGCGCTCGTCGCGGCGGTGGTGAGCAGGTCGGCGGCCCGGGCCACGCCGGGCGAACCGGACAGCTCGGCGCCGAGGATCCGGCGCAGCGCCGCGACGCTGCCCCGTCGCCACGCGGCGAAGGACTCCTCCGGCGGGACCGTCGCCCAGGCGCTCGGGATGTGCCGGGCGGCCTCGCCGTCGGCGAAGCTGTAGAACGCCGCGTGTACGACCTCGGCCGGGACCCGGCCGAGCGGCGCGGCCCGGCTCGCGAAGTAGCCGTCCCAGTAGGTGCGGTGGCCGAGCGCGGCCAGCTCCTCGTTCGGCTCGTCGGCGAGGTAGGTGGCCAGGCAGATCGGCTCGGTCAGCCCGAACATGCGGCGTGCGGTGTGTGCGGAGGGCATGACCGGTACGACCGGGAGGGCGTCCGGAAGTGATCGGTCACCCGGGCCGGGTGGTGGACCGGCCGGCCGACCTCACCTCCCGCGACGGGCTGATCACGCACCCGAGGATCCGCCCGGTGCGGTGACGGCAAGGGTCCAGCCGTCGACATCGCAGCGGCCGCCGGAGCCCTCGCCCGCGGCGACGACGGTCCCGTCGGCCCGCAGCCCGATCGTGTGCGCCGACCCGGCGGCGACGGCCACCACGTCCCGCCAGGTCCCGACGGCGCACTGTCCGAGGTCGTCGTCCCCGGCGGCGACGGCCGTCCCGTCCGCACGCAGCCCCACCGTGTGACCGCTGCCCGCGGACACCGCGACGACGTCGTGCCATCCCGCGAGGTCGCCGCCGCCCCGCCCGGTGGCCACGACCGTGCCGTCGGCCCGCAGCCCCACGGTGTGCAGGTATCCGGCGGACACCGCGACCAGGTCGTGCCATCCGCCGACCGCGCACTGGCCGTACCGGTCGTTGCCGGTGGCGACCGCGGTGCCGTCGTCGCACAGCCCGACGGAGTGCCAGTCGCCGCAGCTCAGAGCCCGGACCCCGCGCCACCCGTCGACCGCGCACGCGCCCTCGGCG
>NZ_WWFY01000076.1:0-11000 GCF_009864975.1 Pseudonocardia sp. SID8383 | reverse complement strand
GCCCCGGACGCGGTGCCGGACGCGGCGGCCCGCCGGCCGGACCGGCGGCGAACCCGCCGGGCGGCGGCACCGGCATCGGCGGCGGCATCGGCCGGCTCCGCAGTGCGTCGATGTCCGCGCGCATCCGGCCCATGAGCCGCTGCATCTGGACGATGTGCTCGTCCACCTGCCGACGGTCGTAGCCGCGGAGAACGACGTCGAACCGCGGGGAACCGCCCGGGCGGTCCGCCCCGTCTGCCGTCATCGCCTCTCCTCAGGTCGTCGACATGGGTGCCCTCGGAGGGCACGTACGAGGTCGGCGGACCGACGGTTCGGCGCGACCTCGCCGGTCAGGGTAGTCACGACGACGGGGTCGCGGCGAACCACGCAGCGTGCAACGGTCGTCCGTCGGCGTGGCGGGGCCCGCGACGGACGGTTCCGTGACACGATGTGCGGTCACCGTCCTCGTGGCCCGAGCCTACCGGGCCGTACCGAATACCATCGGCGGCGTGGACAGCACACTGAAGGGCACGTTGCACCGGCGTGGGCTCCGGATGACCCCTCAACGCCAGCTCGTGCTGGACGCGGTCCGGGAGCTGGGGCACGCGACACCCGAGCAGGTGTGCAGCCGGGTCCAGGCGACGGCACCGGCGGTGAACATCACGACGGTGTACCGGACGCTGGACCTGCTCGAGGAGCTCGGCGTCGTCCGGCACGCCCATCTCGGGCACGGTGCACCGACCTACTCCGAGCACCAGCACCGCCACGTCCACCTCGTCTGCCACCACTGCGGCCGGGTGGACGAGGCGCCGACCGAGCTGCTCTCCGATGTGGCGAGTCGCACGCTCGCCGACCTGGGCTTCCACCTGGACGCGACGCACGTGGCACTGTCCGGCACGTGCGTCGACTGTGCGCACGACGACGAGGACTCCGCCGACGGAGCCCCCGAGCAGGACGACACGGCGCCCCAGGAGGGCGCGGAGGGAGACCGGTGACCGTTCCCGGATCCGAGCAGGACCCCGACACCACCGACAACGCCGAGGACACGACCCCCGACCCGGACGACGTCGTCGCCGCGCACCACGGCGACCCGCCGGCCGAGCAGCGGGCGATGGCCCGCTCCGCCGCCGTCGTCGACCGCGGGCACCGCGAGGTGCTGGCGGTGACCGGCGAGGAGCGGCTGTCCTGGCTGCACCTGCTGCTCACCCAGCACGTCAGCGAGCTGCCGCCCGGCACCGGCACCGAGGCCCTGGTGCTCGACGCGCAGGGCCGGGTGCTGCACCACATGGCCGTCGCGTCGTCGGCGGACACGGTCTGGCTCGACACCGAGCCCGGCGAAGGCGCAGCACTGCTCGACTACCTGGCGAAGATGGTGTTCTGGTCGAAGGTCGAGCCGCGTGACGTCACCGCCGAGCTGGCGGTGCTGTCGGTCGTCGGTCCGCAGACCCCGGCCGTGCTCGCCGCGGCGGGACTGCCGGTGCCCGATGCACCGAACGGCGTCACGGCCCTGCCGGACGGCGGGTTCGTGCGACGGATGCCGTGGCCGGGCCGGGACGCGGCGGACGTCGTCGTCCCCCGCGGGACGAAGGACGCCCGCTGGGCGGACCTCACCGCGGCCGGGGCGCGGGCCGCCGGGACGATCGCGTTCGAGGCGCTGCGGGTGGAGTCGCGCGCACCGCGCCTGCACCGCGACACCGACGACCGCACCATCCCGCACGAGGTCGGCTGGATCGGCTCCGCCGTGCACCTGACCAAGGGCTGCTACCGGGGCCAGGAGACCGTCGCCCGGGTCGCGAACCTGGGGCGCCCGCCCCGGCGCACGGTGCTGCTGATGCTCGACGCCGGCGACGAGGACCTGCCGCACACGGGCGACCCGGTGGTGCGCGACGGCCGCACGGTCGGCCGTGTGGGCACGGTCGTCCAGCACCACGAGCTGGGCCCGGTGGCGCTCGCGCTGCTCAAGCGGTCGGTTCCGGTGGACGCCGAGCTGACCGCGGGCGTCGACGACCGGGTCTCCCCCGCGACGATCGACCCGGACTCCTACGAGCCGGACCCGGACACCCCGCCGCCGGGCCGCGCGGCCCGGGAACGGACGGGTGGCGCTGCGCGTCGCGGATGACGCGCAGCCCGGCCGGACCACCGTGGGGCGGCCACCGGCTGAACACGCGGGCCCCGCGCCGGTCCGGGGCCGGGCCCGCCTGTGACGACGGCGGTGCCGCGTCGCATGTTCCGGGGTGAGCAGGGTACGGTTGTTTTCACGACATTGATGAGACGAGAGGGGCCGCCGGGTCGTGCGCAATGACCGGCCGCCCCTTCCCTGTTGTAAGGGGGACCTGCCATGGGGCGTGGACGAGCCAAGGCCAAGCAGACGAAGGTGGCCCGTGAGCTCAAGTACAGCTCCCCTTCTATGGATCTCGACGCCTTGCAGCGGGAGATCGGTAGCGCGACGGCGGTGACTACCGACAGCCGCGAGGACGACTACGGCGAGTACGACGACCTCGCCGCCAAGTACAACGACGAGGACGACGACCCTCGCCGTTGACGGCCACCCCGGCGCCCGGCCCTCCGTCGTGACACGGCGGCCCGGGCGCCGCGGCACGTGTCGACCCGGGCGGTTTCCCCCGGCCGGTCGGATAGGGCAAGATCATGACCAGTCTCCTGTGGGAGGCTTGGTCACCGATCCCGTCACCTCCGAGGTGTTCAGCAGATGCGCGGCAACCTGTTCGCGGTCGCCGTCAACCTCGTCGTGCTGACCGTGCGGTCGGACCGTCTGCACGTGCTGCTCATCGAGCGGGGCGAGCCCCCGTTCCTCGGGCACTGGGCCCTTCCCGGTGGTTTCGTCCGCCCGGAGGAGGACCTCGTGCACACCGCCAGCCGGCGGTTGGGCGAGGAGACCGGGGCCGACACCGGCAGTGCCGTGTGCGGGCACCTCGAGCAGCTGGCGAGCTACGCCGCACCCGACCGCGATCCCCGCGGCCGGGTCCTGTCCGTGGGGTACCTCGCGCTGCTGCCGGACATGCCGGAGCCGACACCGGGTGGCGGGGCCACCGCGTCCGCGTGGTGCGCCGTCGACGACGTGCGGCCGCTGGCGTTCGACCACCAGCGCATCCTCGCCGACGGCGTGGAGCGGGCGAAGTCGAAGCTCGAGTACACGACGCTCGCCGTCTCGTTCTGCCCGGACGAGTTCACGGTGACCGACCTGCGCCGGGTCTACGAGGCCGTCTGGGGGACCTCCCTGGACCCGCGCAACTTCCAGCGCAAGGTGACCTCCACCGACGGCTTCCTCGTGCCGACGACGACGCTGGTCACCGGCGGTCGCGGGCGGCCGCCCCGGTTGTTCCGCCGCGGCCCGGCGACGGCGCTGCACCCGCCGATGCTGCGTGAGTCGCACCGCGCCGGGAGCCGGCAGCCCGCGTCGCACGACGCGGAGCTGCATCACTCCTTCGAGTGAGAGCAGACGGCGCGGGACCGCCTCAGAAGCGGGGGTGCTCCCCCCGCAGCTGCACCCGGGCGCCGAGCTCGCCGGAACCGGCACCGTCGACGTCGCCGATCCGGCCGACCTCGCCCAGGATCCAGGCGGGCACGTGCCGGGCGGTGAGGACGGCGAGGGCGCGGTCGACGTCCTCGGGCGGCAGCACCGCGACCATCCCGACGCCCATGTTGAACGTCTTCTCCATCTCCGCGCGCTCGACCCGGCCGCGGGACTGGATCAGCTTGAAGATCGGGGCCGGGGTCCAGGAGCCGCGCTCCACGGTGGCTGCGAGGCCCTCGGGCAGCACCCGCTCCAGGTTGCGGGCCAGCCCGCCGCCGGTGATGTGGGAGAACGTCCGCACGCCGGTCTCGGCGGTGATCGCCAGGCAGTCCTTGGCGTAGATCCGGGTCGGGACGAGCAGCTCCTCGCCGAGGGAGTGGTCGAACTCCTCCAGCTCACCGGCCAGCGGCAGCCGGGCGATGTCGAGCAGCACGTGGCGGGCCAGGGAGTAACCGTTGGAGTGCAGCCCGGAGGAGCCGAGCGCGACCAGCACGTCGCCGGGGCGGACGCGCTCGGGCCGCAGCATCTTCTCGGCGTCGACGACACCGACACCGGTGGCGGAGAGGTCGTAGGCGCCCTCCTCCATCAGCCCGGGGTGCTCGGCGGTCTCGCCGCCGAGCAGCGCGCAGCCCGCGGTCTGGCAGCCCTCGGCGATGCCGCGGACGATCGTCGCGACCTGGTCGGGGACGATCTTGCCGATGGCGATGTAGTCCTGCAGGAACAGCGGCTCCGCCCCGCAGACGACCAGGTCGTCGACGACCATCGCGACGAGGTCCTGGCCGATGGTGTCGTGCTTGTCCATCGCCTGCGCGATCGCGACCTTGGTCCCGACGCCGTCGGTGGAGGCGGCCAGGACCGGCTCGGAGTACTTGCCGAACTTCGCCGCGAACAGGCCGGCGAAGCCGCCGATGCCGCCGCGCACCTCGGGCCGGGTGGCCTTCTCGGCGAACGGACGGAAACGCTCGACCGCCTGCTCCCCCGCGTCGATGTCCACCCCCGCGGAGGCGTAGCTGGCGGGGCCGGGCTCGGTCGAGGGCATGCGAGGTCTCTCCAGGTCGGGACGGGGTCGTGATCGGGTGCTGCTACGGGCGGGTCAGTGCCTCTCCGGCACCGTATCCGACGGACAGCGGGCCGGGATCGCCAGAGGCGGCGCCGGACGCCGTCGGCTCCGGGACGTCCTCGAGCAGGTGCTTGCCGAGCTGGGCCTCCTCCGGCAGCGGGATCGGGTAGTCCCCGTCGAAGCAGGCGCAGCACAGCCGCGAGCGCGGCTGCTCGGAGGCGGCGACCATCTGCTCGACCGAGACGTAGCCGAGGCTGTCCGAGCCGATCGAGCGTCGGACGCCCTCGGTGTCGGCGCCGTTGGCGATCAGCTCGGCCCGGCTGGCGAAGTCGATGCCGTAGAAGCAGGGCCAGCGCACGGGCGGCGAGGCGATCCGCACGTGCACCTCGAGGGCGCCGGCCTCGCGCAGCATCCGCACCAGTGCGCGCTGGGTGTTGCCGCGGACGATCGAGTCGTCGACGACGACCAGCCGCTTGCCGCGGATGACGTTGCGCAGCGGGTTCAGCTTCAGCCGGATGCCGAGCTGGCGGATGGTCTGGCTGGGCTGGATGAAGGTGCGCCCGACGTAGGCGTTCTTCACCAGGCCCTGGCCGTAGGGGATGCCGGAGCCCTGGGCGTAGCCGATCGCGGCCGGGGTGCCGGACTCCGGGACCGGGATGACCAGGTCGGCCTCGACCGGGTGCTCCTCGGCGAGCCGGCGGCCGATCTCCACCCGGGTGTCGTAGACCGAGCGGCCGGCGATGGTGGTGTCCGGTCGCGCCAGGTAGACGTACTCGAACACGCAGCCCTTCGGCTCCGGGGCGGCGAAGCGCTGGCTGCGGATGCCGTCGGCGTCGATCGCGATGAGCTCGCCCGGCTCGACCTCGCGGACGAACGAGGCGCCGACGATGTCCAGCGCCGCCGTCTCCGACGCGACGACCCAGCCGCGCTCCAGGCGGCCCAGGACCAGCGGGCGGACGCCCTGGGGGTCGCGGGCGGCGTAGAGGGTGCTCTCGTCGGCGAAGGTCAGCGAGAACGCGCCGCGCAGCCGCGGCAGCAGCCGCATCGCGGCCTCGTAGACGCCGAGGTCCGCGGCGCCCGCGGCCAGCAGCTCGGTGAGCAGGTCGGAGTCGGTGGTCGCGCGCAACCCGGACCGCTTGCGGTTCTCCAGCTTCGCGACGTCCTCGCGCAGCTCGGCGGTGTTCACCAGGTTGCCGTTGTGACCCAGCGCCAGGCCGGAGCCCGCGGCCGTGGTGCGGAACGTCGGCTGGGCGTTCTCCCAGGTCGTCGCACCGGTCGTCGAGTAGCGGCAGTGGCCGACGGCGAGGTGCCCGCGCAGCGAGGACAGCGTCTGCTCGTCGAACACCTGGCTGACCAGGCCGAGGTCCTTGAACACCACGGTGCGGCGGCCGTCGGACACGGCGATGCCGGCGGCCTCCTGGCCGCGGTGCTGCAGCGCGTAGAGGCCATAGTAGGTCATCTTCGCGACGTCCTCGCCGGGGGCCCAGACGCCGAACACACCGCACTCCTCGCGGGGTCCTTGCTCGTCGGGCTCGGCGGCGGGGGGTGCGACGGGGGTGAGGGAGAGGGTTCGTTCAGGGCTGACGTGCTCGTTCCGGACGGAACTCAACGCGGCGCTCCTCGGCTGGCGGCGTACCGGGACCAGGGGACGACTGTACGCCCCGAGATCACGTCTCCCCAGGTACGGGGACAGGGGTCACGTCGGAGTCGCACACCGCACCCGTCCGGTCACGGCGTGCGGAGCGGCAGGAACGCGGCGATCTCGCCGGCCCGCGACCCGGACGCCGACACCCGCCCGGCGGCGAGCGCGTCGTCCCAGCTCAGGCGGCCGACGGCGAGCGCGATCCAGGTCCGCGGGTCGGCCTCGACGACGTTCGGCGGGGTGCCGCGGGTGTGCCGCGGCCCCTCGACGCACTGCACCGCACCGAACGGCGGGACCCGTACCTCGACGCTGCGGCCCGGCGCGCGCCGGGCCAGCTCGTCGAGCGACGCCTTCACCGCCGACTTCCGTGTCGCCCGGTCCGGCTCGACCCCGTCGTCGACCCAGTCCAGGAGGACGTCGGACATCAGACCGAGACGGCGCCGAACCGCGCCGGGAGCGTGCCCTCCCAGGCGGCGCGCAGCTCGTCGAGCGCCAGCGTGCCGAGGGCGTCGCCCAGGTCGAGGACGTCGCCGCCGGTCTCGCCGAGCCGCAGCGCCGGGACACCGGCCTCGGCCGCGCGGGCCAGGAACGCCTCGGCGCCGTCGGCGGGCACGGTGACCAGCACCCGTCCGGCGGACTCGGCGAACAGCGCGGTGAACGAGTCCTCGTGCACCCCGGCCAGGTCGACGCGGGCGCCCCGGCCCCCGGCGAGCGCGGCCTCGACCAGTCCCTGGGCGAGGCCGCCGTCGGACAGGTCGTGGCTGCCGGTCAGCGCCCGGTCCGCGGCCGCGGCGGCGAGGAGCTGCGCGAGGCGCCGCTCGTGCTCCAGGTCGACGGCGGGCGGCCGTCCGCCGAGGTGCCCGTGCACCTCGTGCGCCCACTCCGACCCGCCGAACTCGGCGGCGGTGGTGCCGAGCAGGACGACCGTGTCGCCGTCGGCGCCGGCGAACCCGGACCGGACCGCGGTGGTGACGTCGTCGATCACGCCGAGCACGCCGACGACCGGGGTCGGCAGGATCGCCGTCGTGCCGGTCTGGTTGTAGAAGCTGACGTTGCCGCCGGTGACCGGGGTGCCCAGCACCGCGCAGCCGTCGGCGAGACCGCGCACGGCCTGCTCGAACTGCCACATGACGTGCGGGTCCTCCGGAGAGCCGAAGTTCAGGCAGTCGGTGACGGCGAGCGGCACGGCGCCGGAGGTCGCGACGTTGCGGTAGGCCTCGGCCAGCGCGAGCTGCGCGCCGACGTACGGGTCGAGCGCCACGAAGCGGGCGTTGCAGTCGGTGGCGACGGCGATGCCGCGGCCGGTGGACTCGTCGACCTGCACGACCCCGGAGTCGGCGCCGTGCGCGGCGACGGTGTTGCCGCGCACGTAGCGGTCGTACTGGTCGGTGACCCACGAGCGGGACGCGAGGTTCGGGGCGGCGGCCATCCGCAGGATCTCCGCACGCAGCTCGGACGGGGTCTCCGGGCGGGGCAGCATCTCCGGCGAGTCCGCGTTCAGCGCGTCCTGCTTCGCGTCGTCGCGGGCGACCGGGCGGGTGTAGACCGGGCCCTCGTGGGCGACCGTGCGCGGCGGCACGTCGACGACGGTCTCGCCCTGGGAGGTGATCACCAGGCGGTCGCCGTCGGTGACCTCGCCGATCACGGTGGCGATGGTGTCCCACTTGCGGCAGACGGCGAGGAAGGCCTCGACGTTCTCCGGGGTGACGACCGCGCACATCCGCTCCTGGGACTCCGAGGAGAGGATCTCGGCGGCGGTCATGCCGGTGGCGCGCAGCGGGACGGCGTCGAGGTCGACGTGCATGCCGCCGTCACCGGCGGAGGCGAGCTCGGAGGTCGCGCAGGACAGCCCGGCGCCGCCGAGGTCCTGGATGCCGACGACGAGCCCGGCCGCGAACAGCTCCAGGCAGCACTCGATGAGGACCTTCTCGGTGAACGGGTCGCCGACCTGGACGCTCGGGAGCTTCTTCCGCCCGGTGCCGCCGCCGGCGGAGTCGAAGGTCTCCGACGCCAGCACGGACACGCCGCCGATGCCGTCGAGGCCGGTCGTCGCACCGAACAGGATGATCTTGTTGCCGGTGCCGGAGGCGAACGCGAGGTGCAGGTCCTCGGTCTTCAGCGCCCCCACGCACAGGGCGTTGACCAGCGGGTTCCCCGCGTAGGACGGGTCGAAGACGACCTCGCCCGCGACGTTCGGCAGGCCGAGGCAGTTCCCGTAGCCGCCGACGCCGGCGACGATGCCGGGCAGCACCCGCCCGGTGTCGTCGGCGTCGAGCGGACCGAACCGCAGCGGGTCGCCGACGGCGATCGGGCGCGCGCCCATGGCCATGATGTCGCGGACGATGCCGCCGACACCGGTCGCCGCCCCCTGGTAGGGCTCGACGTAGGACGGGTGGTTGTGCGACTCGACCTTGAAGGTGACCGCCCAGCCGTCGCCGACGGACACGACGCCCGCGTTCTCGCCGATCCCGGCGAGCATCGTCGAGCGCATCTGTTCGGTGGTGGTCTCACCGAAGTAGCGCAGGTGGACCTTGGAGGACTTGTAGGAGCAGTGCTCGCTCCACATCACCGAGTACATCGCCAGCTCGGCGTCGGTGGGCCGGCGGCCGAGGATCTCCCGGATCCGGACGTACTCGTCGTCCTTGAGCCCCAGCTCCCGGAAGGGCTGCGGCTGCTCCGGAGTGGCCTCGGCGTGCTTGACGGAATCGACCGGCACCTGGGACTGCGTCACGGGACCAGGGTAGACGGGGCTCCCCCGCCCGCGTCCCCGCACGGTGCCGGGGCCCACAGGCGGGGTTCCCCACAGCAGGTCACGGACCGAGGACGACGACGGCCCGGCCCGCGGTCCACGGGGACCGCCGGCCGGGCCGGACGTCGTGCGCGGGTCAGGCGGTGACGCGGGCCAGCACCGAGGTGAACAGGCCGAGCCCGTCGGCCGACGGGCCGGTCAGCGCACTGGTCGCGTGCTCGGGGTGCGGCATGAGACCGACGACGTTCCCGGCCGCGTTGGTCACACCGGCGATGCCGCGGGTCGAGCCGTTCGGGGCCGGGTCGCGGTAGCGGAACACCACGCGGCCCTCGCCATCGAGCTCGTCGAGGGTCGCGGCGTCGGCGACGTAGCGGCCCTCCTGCGACTTGAGCGGGATCAGCAGCTCGTCGCCCGCGGCGTAGTCACGCGTCCAGGCCGTGCCGGCGTTCTCCACCGTGAGCACCAGGTCGCGGCACAGGAAGTGCATCCCGGCGTTCGCGACGAGCGCGCCGGGGAGCAGGTGCGCCTCGCAGAGGATCTGGAATCCGTTGCAGATGCCGAGCACCGGCAGACCGCGCCCGGCGCCCGCCACGACCTCGGTCATGATCGGCGCCAGGCTCGCGATCGCGCCGGCGCGCAGGTAGTCGCCGTAGGAGAACCCACCCGGCACGACGACGGCGTCCACGCCCTGCAGATCGTGGTCGCCGTGCCACAGCGGGACGGCCTCGGCGCCGGCGCGGCGGACCGCGCGGGCGGCGTCGACGTCGTCCAGGGTGCCCGGGAAGGTGATCACACCGATACGGGTGCTCACAGCCGGGTCACCGTCCAGTCCTCGATCACCGGGTTCGCCAGCAGCGAGCCGGCGAGCCGGTGCAGGGTCTCGTCGTCGATGCCGTCGGACACCTCGAGCTCGAAGTGCTTGCCCTGCCGCACCCCGCTCACGCCGGACACTCCGATCCGGTCGAGCGCCCGGGTCACGGCCTGACCCTGCACGTCGAGGATCTCGGGCTTGGGCATCACGTCCACCACCACTCTGGCCACGGGGTCAGCCTACGGTGAACAGGGGCGACGGCTCGACGTGCGTGCCCTCACCATCGGCCCATGAGGATCCTCGTCCTGGGTGGCACGGTCTTCCTCTCCCGCGCGGTCGCCGCGGCCGCGCTCGCTGCGGGCCATCCGGTGACCTGCGTGTCCCGTGGTGTCTCCGGGCCGCCGCCGGACGGCGCGGAGGCGGTGACGGCGGACCGGTCCCGGCCCGGGGCGCTGGCCGCGGCGCTGCACGGGCGCACGTTCGACGCCGTCGTGGACGTCGCGACGATGTCCGCGCCGTGGGTCCGCGACGCCCTCGACGCGCTGCACGGCCGGTTCGGGCACTGGACCTTCGTCTCCTCGATCAACGCCTACGTCGACCCGTCGCTGCGCGGCGGGACCGTGACGCAGCCGACCCTGGCACCGCTGCACGACCAGCCCGACCAGGACCTCACGAACCGGGACCCGGGTGTCTACGGCGCCGCGAAGGTCGCGAGCGAACAGGCCGTGCGGGAGCGGGCGGGCGACCGGGCGCACGTGGTGCGCGGCGGGCTGATGTGCGGGCACGGCGACCTGTCCGACCGCTACGGCTACTGGGCGGACCGGTTCGCCCGCGGCGGCCGGGTGGTCGTCCCGGACGTGCCCGCCCAGCCGATGCAGCTCGTCGACGTCGACGACCTCGCCGCCTGGATCGTGGCCCGCGCCGCCGACGGCACCACCGGCACCCACGACGGCGCAGGCCAGCGGTCCACCCTGGACCGGGTGCTCACAGGGACCGCCGACGCCGTGGGCGCCGACGACCTGGAGCTCGTCCGGGTCCCGGAGCGGACGCTGGCCGAGCAGGACGTGGCGTTCGGGGCCGGTCCGCGGTCGCTGCCGCTGTGGCTGCCGGAGTCCCTCTGGGGCATGGTCGACCGGGACGTCACCACGACGTCCGCCGCCGGTCCGGCGGCTCGCCCA
Organism: Pseudonocardia sp. SID8383; assembly: GCF_009864975.1. Lineage (NCBI taxonomy): Bacteria > Bacillati > Actinomycetota > Actinomycetes > Pseudonocardiales > Pseudonocardiaceae > Pseudonocardia > Pseudonocardia sp. SID8383. The sequence continues at coordinate 49 of NZ_WWFY01000076.1, read as the reverse complement.
CTCGCCGACACCGCCCGCGCCGCGCTGGCGTGGGAGCGCGGGCTCGGCG
>NZ_WWFY01000757.1:0-4657 GCF_009864975.1 Pseudonocardia sp. SID8383 | reverse complement strand
GGCGAGGGCGTCGCCGCCCTGCACCGCACGAACGGGGCCGGCGCGGTCGGCGTGACCGTCGCCGACCCGGCGGGCTCCGGTCCCGGACCGGCCGAACGGCTCGCCGGCGGCCCGGTGATGCTCGGCGCGATCCGGCGCACCGTCACCGTCTCCCTGGACGGCACCGAGGTCCGTGTCCCGGAGGACGCGACGATCCTCGACGCCCTGCACCGCGAGGGTTCCCCCGCCCAGGCCGACACCCCCACCCTGTGCTGGGCGCCGAACATGGACCCGATCAACGCCTGCCGGGTCTGCGTGGTCGAGGTCGAGGGCTCCCGCGCGCTGGTGCCCTCCTGCGCGCGGCGCTGCGAGGACGGCATGGAGGTGCGGACCGACACCGACAAGGTCCGGCACAGCCGCCGGATGGTCCTCGAACTGCTGGCGTCGTCGGTGGACATGACCCAGGCGAGCGCCGACGTGGCGCGCTGGATGACCGACTACGGCGTCGACCCCGACCGCTACGGTCCGCCCGCGCCGCCGGCCGCGGCGGGGGAGCGCGACCGCCGCCACGCCGGGCACCACCCGGCCCCCGACGGCGCGACCCGGGCGACGGTCGCCCAGCCCGTGAAGATCGACAACGAACTCTACGTGCGGGACTACTCGCGGTGCATCATGTGCTACAAGTGCGTCAACGCCTGCGGGACCGACGCCCAGTTCACGTTCGCGATCGCCGCCGCGGGCCGCGGGTTCGACGCCCGCATCGCCACCGAGCACGACGTCGAGCTGCCCGGGTCGGCCTGCGTCTACTGCGGCAACTGCATCGGGGTCTGCCCGACCGGGGCGCTGAAGTCCGTCGCCGAGCACGACCGCCGCGAGGCAGGCGACTGGCACCCCGACGAGGAGACCGTCACGACGACGATCTGCTCGTTCTGCGGGGTCGGCTGCAACCTGGAGCTGCACGTGCAGCGGGGCGAGATCGTCAACGTCACCAGCCCGGCGGACCACTCGGTCACCCACGGGCACCTGTGCATCAAGGGCCGGTTCGGGTTCCGGCACGTGCAGAACCTGCCGGAGGCGTGAGCACCGCGGACACGAACCGGGTCAGCTCCCGCTCCACGTGCTCGGCCACCGGCAGCCGGGGGTCGAAGCTCCACCACAGCAGGGTGCCCTGCCAGTGGGTCGCCAGGAGCGCGCCGGCGCCGTCCGGGGCGCCCGGGGTGCCGGCCAGGCACGCGTCGAGGACGTCGGTGAGCGCCTGCCGCCAGGCGGCGCCCCGTCGTCGTACGTCGGGGTCGAGGAGGTCCTCGCGCAGGACCAGCAGCGCGTCGGCGTAGCTGTCGATCCCGCCGTACTGCCCCGACAGCCCGACCAGGAACGCGACGGCGCCCTCCGGCGTGCGCTCCGCCTCGGCCCCGCTCCGGGCGGTCTCGCGGTCGAGCCGGTCCCACGCGTGCAGCAGGGTCCGGCGCAGCAGGTCGGACTTCCCGCCGAAGCGCTGCACGAGCGTCGCCGGGGCGAGCCCGCTCGCCCCGGCGAGCGCGGCGAAGGTGAGCGCCTGCGGACCGCGGGCGTGCAGCACGTCGAGGGCGGCGTCGAGGACGTCCGCGTCGGGGACCTGCTTGCGACGGGGCACGGCTCACCCTCTCAGGCGGGCGGCGCCGTCGACGCCGCGGACCCGGCGAGGCCGGCCGGGTCGGGGCTGTAGGCGACCATCCAGGTCGGCTCGATCCGGTAGAAGACGACCTCGTCCCAGACGAACCCCTCCGGTCCGTAGCAGCGCTGCAGGTGGTCGAGGGTCGCGGGCCACCGGGGGTGCGCGGGCGCGCCGGCCGGGTTGAGCGGGTGCGCGGTCCCGTGCGTGAAGATCCCGAGGTCGTCGCCGCGCAGGTGGGCGGCGCTCACCGCGGGGCGGTCCGCGAGGTGACGTGCCTTCACGGCGCCGGGGTCGGTGCCGACGACCCACGCGCCGTGCAGGAAGTGTCCGTCCACACCACTGACCCGGGGCTCGCCGCGCCGCGTGGTGGTGGCCAGCGCCAGGGTGCAGATCCCGGTGGCGACCCGGACGAGCTGCTCGGCGGTCAGCGTCCGCTCCCCGGGGGTGACGATGCTGCGCAGGTGGTCCCCGGCTCCGGAGACGGAGGCGTCCAGCAGCCGCTGGAGGTCGGTGATCTCGGTGGTCGTCTCGAACATGCCGGCAGTCGGTCCCCTCGTCGGCTCGGATCGGCTCCGGCGAACATAACCGAATGCTCGTTTACAAACAATCCGGTCCGTGCGACGCTGGCCGGTATGACGGACCTGAGGGACAGGGTGGCGCTGGTGGCGGGCGCGACGCGCGGCGCCGGGCGGGGGATCGCGGTCGAGCTGGGCGCGGCCGGCGCGGTCGTGTACTGCACCGGCCGCAGTACCCGCGCGGCCCGGTCGGAGTACGACCGGCCGGAGACGATCGAGGACACCGCCGATCTCGTCACCGCCGCGGGCGGCACCGGCATCGCGGTGCCCACCGACCACCTCGACCCCGGAGCGGTCGGGGCGCTGGTGACGCGGGTCGAGCGCGACCACGGCCGGCTCGACGTGCTGGTCAACGACATCTGGGGCGGCGAGATGATGGTCTCGTGGGACGTCCCGGTCTGGGAGCACGACCTGGACAACGGGCTGCGCACGCTGCGCCTGGCGGTCGAGACCCACCTCGTCACCGCCCACCACGCCCTGGGGCTGCTCTCCCGCACACCCGGAGGCCTCGTCGTCGAGGTCACCGACGGCACCGAGGCCTACAACGCCGAGCACTACCGGCTCAACGTCTTCTACGACCTGGCCAAGATCGCGCCCATCCGGCTGGCCCGGTCCTGGGCGCACGAGCTGCGCGGGCACGGTGGGACCGCGGTCGCCGTCACCCCGGGCTGGCTGCGCTCGGAGATCATGCTGGAGCAGTTCGGGGTCACCGCCGACACCTGGCGTGACGCGTGCGTGGCCGAGCCGCACTTCGCGATCTCGGAGAGCCCGCGGTTCGTCGGCCGCGGGATCGCCGCGCTGGCCGCCGACCCCGACCGGCACCGCTGGAACGGCCGCTCCACCTCCTCGGGCGAGCTCGGGCGGGTCTACGGGGTCGACGACGTCGACGGGTCCCGGCCCGACGCCTGGCGCTACGTCACCGAGGTCCAGGACGCGGGACTGCCCGCCGACACGACCGGTTACCGGTGAGGCTCACACGGACGCGCGCGCGTCGCGCCGCTGGATGACCAGCAGCGCCGCCAGCGCCAGCAGCGCGAGCACCGCGGCCGCGACGCAGAACACGATCCCCGCGATCCGCAGTCCCCACGCCTGGCTCGACGCCCCCAGCCCGACGACCGGCAGCGAGATCGCCACGTAGACCACCACGAAGTACGACGACGTCGTCCCCGCCCGCTGGTGGGCCTCCACCCGCGCGTTCACCGCGGCCAGGCCCTTGGAGAACGTCATGCCCTGACCGGCCCCGGCGACCACCGCGCCGGCCACCAGCTCGGCCATCGACCCCTGCGCCACCGACAGTGCGACGAGCGCGAGACCGGCCGCCAGCAGCACACAGCCCAGGGCAAGGACCCGCTCGGTGGGCGCGGTGCGGACCGCGAGCTGCGCGAGCACCGAGGCGCCCAGCAGCAGCAGCGACATCGCCCCGGCGACGGCATGGTTCGGGATGCCGATCAGGTCCGACACGATCCGCGGAGACAGCGCGGTGAACAGACCCAGCACCGCGAACCCGGCGAACCCGGCCGTCGCCGCCGGCACGAACACGGCGCGCACCGCGGGCGGCACCTCGGGGACCTGCGGCCGCAAGGCCGGGTGCGCGGGCCGGTCGGTCACCGTCTCCGGGGCGCCCAGCACGAGCAGCCCGCACAGCGCGACGGCGACCGCGTGCCCCGCGAAGGACAGGTGCAGCGGCGCGGGCAGGTACTCCACGGCCACCCCGGCGAGCGCCGCGCCCAGCCCGAGCCCGCCGATGTTCGCGACGGTCGCGACCGCGGCCCCGCGTTCGCGCCAGGACTCCGGTGCGGCCTCGATGACCGCGGCGGTCGCCGCACCCGCGAAGATCCCGGCCGAGAAGCCGGACAGCAGCCGACCCACCAGCAGCACCCACACCGGACCCGCGACCAGGAACACCAGGCTCGACGCCAGCGACAGCGCCACCCCGGCCAGCAGCACCGGTCGCCGCCCCAGCTGGTCCGACCACCGGCCGGTGACCAGCAGCGCGGCGAGCACACCGACCGCGTAGAGCGCGAAGATCACGGTCTGGACGGTGGGGGAGAACCCGAGCTCGCGCTGGTAGAGCGCGTACATCGGGGTCGGCATCGTCGCCCCGAGCATGACCACGGCGAACGTCACGGCCAGGCAGGCGAAGGCGGCGGCCCGAGGCAGGCGGAGGATGGCGGGACCCCTTCCGGAGGACGTTGCACGGTGCACCGGCCATGATCGCAGCCGGCCGGTGCGACGGCATCCGCACCTGCGCCGCCCCCGGCCGGACGGTCAGGGGCGGCGCAGGACGTGCAGGTCCACCCCGCCCGGCAGTCTGCCGGATGTGACCGTCCAGGTCTCCCGGGCCGCGTCGAGCCAGCGCGGCGCCTCGGGGCGCCCCGGGTCGGCCAGCCACACCTGCCCGTCCGGGCCGGTCACCCGCGGCAGCAGCGCGGTGAGCGCGTCCGCGGCG
>NZ_WWFY01000756.1:0-4834 GCF_009864975.1 Pseudonocardia sp. SID8383 | reverse complement strand
CCCGGCGACCTGTTCGCGGCCCTGCCCGGCGCCCGCGCCCACGGCGCCGACTTCGCCGCACAGGCCATCGCCTCGGGCGCCGGCGCGATCCTCACCGACGGCGCGGGCGCGGACCGCGCCGAGATCCGGCACTCCCGGCTCCCGGTGCTGGTGCACCCGAACCCGCGCGAGGTCCTCGGCCCGGTCTCGGCCGCCGTCTACGGCGAGCCCACCGCCCGTCTGCGGGTGCTCGGGGTGACCGGCACCTCGGGCAAGACGACCGTCGCCCACCTGCTGGAGGCGGGCCTGACCGCCGCCGGGAGGGCCACCGGTCTGCTCGGCACCGTGCGGACCCGGGTCCAGGTCCCCGGCCACCCGGCCCGGGCACTGCCCAGCGCGTTCACCACCCCCGAGGCACCGGACCTGCAGGCGCTGTTCGCGGTCATGGTCGAGGCCGGCGTGACCGACGTGGCCATGGAGGTCTCCAGTCACGCGCTCGCGCTCGGCCGGGTCGGCGGGTCCCGGTTCACCGCCGGAGCCTTCACCAACCTGTCCCAGGACCACCTGGACTTCCACCCCACGATGACCGACTACTTCGAGGCCAAGGCCCGGCTGTTCGGCGGCGGCGGGGCGGGCGTGGAGGCCGCGCGGCACGGCGTCGTCTGCGTCGACGACGAGTGGGGCCGCCGGCTGGCGGCCCGCCACCGGGACGCGGTCACCGTCTCCTCCGACCCGCGCGGCGCGCCCGCCACCTGGACGGTCCGCGACCTCACCGCCCACCCCGACGGCACCCAGACCTTCACCGCGGTCGGCCCCGGCGGGCTCGCGGTGCCGGTCACGCTGAGCCTGCCCGGCCGCTACAACGTCGCGAACGCGCTCGTCGCGCTGGCCGTGCTCGACGCCGACGGGATCGACCCCGAGGTGGCCGCGGCCGGGTTCGCCCGGGCGTCGGTGCCGGGCCGGATGCAGCGCGTCGACGCCGGTCAGCCCTGGCTGGGCGTGGTCGACTACGCGCACAAGCCGGCCGCCGTCGCCGCGCTGCTGGACGCGTTGCGCCGCCAGGTCCGCCCGCACGCGCGGGTGATCACCGTGCTCGGCTGCGGCGGGGACCGCGACACCGGCAAGCGCCCGCTGATGGGCGCCGCGGCCGCGATCCGGTCCGACGTGCTCGTCGTGACCGACGACAACCCCCGCAGCGAGGAGCCCGGCGCGATCCGCCGCGCGATGCTCGACGGCGCGTTCGGCGAGCCCGCCCGCGGTGACGTCATCGAGATCGGCGACCGGCGCAGCGCGATCGTCTACGCGGTCCGCTCGGCCCGCCCTGGCGACGCGGTGGTGGTCGCCGGCAAGGGCCACGAGGCCGGCCAGGAGATCAACGGCGTCAAGTACCCGTTCGACGACACCGACGAGCTGGTGGCGGCGATCCGGGCGGCGACGTGACGCGCCGCGGGGCGACAGGGCAGGGCGTGCCGGCACCCGGCACGAACCGCGCACGGGCAGGAGGACGGATCGGACCGGTGGAGGCGAGCGGGCGATGATCGAGATGACGCCGGCGGAGATCGCGGCCGTGACCGGCGGCCGCCTGCACCGCATCGACACCGAGACCGCCGCCGCGCCGGTCACCGCCGTCGAGTTCGACTCCCGGAGGATCGGGCCGGGCGGGCTGTTCCTGGCGCTGCCGGGGGAGCGGGCCGACGGCCACGACTTCGCCGCGCAGGCCGTCACCCGCGGTGCGACCGCGGTGCTGGCGGGCCGCGAGGTCGACGCCCCCGCGGTCGTCGTGCCGCCGGTCGAGGTCCGCGACAGCCACACCTACCTCGGTGCGGTCGACCCCGACGGGACCGGCGCCGCCGTCCTGGCCGGGCTGGGCCGCCTGGCCCGGCACGTGCTGGGCGCCCTGCCGGGGCTCGCCGTCGTCGGCGTGACCGGGTCGGCGGGCAAGACCTCCACCAAGGACCTGCTGGCCGCGGTGCTGTCCCCGCTGGGGCCGACCGTCGCGCCGCCGGAGTCGTTCAACAACGAGCTCGGGACGCCGTACACCGCGCTGCGCGCCGACGCGGGCACCCGCAACCTCGTGCTGGAGTTCTCCGCCCGCGGGATCGGCCACATCGCCGCGCTGTGCGCGGTCGCGCCACCGCGGATCGGGGTCGTCCTCAACGTCGGGTCCGCCCACCTCGGCGAGTTCGGCTCCCGCGCCGCGATCGCCACGGCGAAGGGCGAGCTCGTCGAGGCGCTGCCGCCGGGTGACCTGCCCGGCGGGCGGGGCGGCGTCGCCGTCCTCAACGCCGACGACGAGCTGGTCGCCGCCATGGCGACCCGCACCCCCGCCCGGGTCGTCACCTTCGGACGCGCCGCGGACGCCCACGTGCGGGCCACCGACGTCACCCTGAGCGCGGGCCGGGCGTCGTTCCGGCTGGTCACCCCGGCCGGTTCGGCCGACGTCGCGCTGCGGCTGGTGGGGGAGCACCAGGTCTCCAACGCGCTCGCCGCCGCCGCGGTCGCCCTCGAGCTGGGCGGCACCCCGGACGGGATCGCGGCGGCGCTGTCCGCCGCGACGCCTGCGTCGCGCTGGCGGATGGAGGTCACCGACCGCGCCGACGGGGTGACCGTCGTCAACGACGCCTACAACGCCAACCCCGAGTCCGTCCGTGCCGCGATCGTCGCGCTCGGGCAGATCGCCGGCCCGGACCGCCGGGCCTGGGCGGTCCTCGGCCCGATGGCCGAGATCGGGGACGGCGCGGCCGCCGAGCACGCCGCGGCAGCGGAGAACGCCCGCGCCGCCGGGGCCCGGGTGGTCGCCGTCGGCGCACCCGACTACGGGCCCGGCGCCGAGCACGTCGCCGACGTGCCCACCGCCCTGACCCTGCTGCGGGAGCGGACCCGGCCCGGCGACGTCGTGCTGGTCAAGGCCTCCCGCAGCGCCGGGCTCGAGCGGCTCGCCGCCGGCCTGCTGACGACCGAAGGACTGGTGTGCCGGTGAGGGGCCTGTTCCTGGCCGCGGGTCTCGCGCTCGCGGTGTCGATCCTGCTCACCCCGTACCTGATCCGCTTCTTCGCGCGGCAGGGCTTCGGCCAGGAGATCCGCGAGGAGGGCCCGCAGAGCCACCAGTCCAAGCGCGGTACGCCGACGATGGGCGGCGTGGCGATCCTGCTCGCCATCTGGGTGGGCTACCTGGGCTCGCACGCGTTCACCCGGGAGCCGATCACGGCCTCGGCGCTGCTGGTGCTGTTCCTGACCACCGCGCTGGGCGTCGTCGGGTTCCTCGACGACTTCCTCAAGATCCGTCGTCAGCGCAACCTCGGGCTGAACAAGACCTCCAAGATCGTCGGCCAGGTCCTGACCGCGACGATCTTCGGTGTGCTCGCGGTGCGCTTCGTGAACGAGCGCAACCTCGCGCCCGCCTCGGAGAGCCTGTCGTTCGTCCGCGACATCACGGTGCTGAGCTTCGGCGTCGTCGGGTTCGTGCTGCTGTGCAACCTGATCGTCGCCGCCTGGTCGAACGCGGTGAACCTCACCGACGGCCTCGACGGCCTGGCCGCCGGTACCGCCGCGATGGTGCTCGGCACCTACGTGATCATCGCGTTCTGGCAGTTCCGCAACAACTGCGCGATCGCCGCGACCGCGGGCTGCTACGAGGTCCGCGACCCGCTCGACGTCGGCCTGGTCGCCGCCGCCGCGATGGGCGGCTGCATCGGGTTCCTCTGGTGGAACGCCGCCCCGGCCCGCATCTTCATGGGCGACACGGGGTCGCTCGCGCTGGGCGGCCTGCTCGCAGGGCTGTCCATGGTGACCCGCACCGAGCTGCTGCTCGTCGTCATCGGCGGCGTGTTCGTGGTCGAGGCGCTGTCGGTGTCGCTGCAGATCATCGTGTTCCGCACCTCGCGCCGCCGGCTGTTCCGGATGGCACCGTTCCACCACCACTTCGAGCTCGCCGGATGGGCCGAGACCACCGTCATCATCCGGTTCTGGCTGCTCGCCGCGATCTGCGCGGCGATGGGGCTGGGCATCTTCTACTCCGAGTGGCTGTCCATGTCGGGTTCCGGGTGAGCGGCCCGTTCGGCGGGGACCCGGTCCTGGTCGCGGGGGCCGGTGTCTCCGGTCTCGCGGCCGCGACGGCCCTGGTGGATGCGGGGGCCCGGGTGCTCCTGTCCGACGACCGCGCGGACGCGCTGTCCGCGCTGCCCGACGGTGTCGAGCCGTGGCGTGGCGGCGGGATCCCCGAGGGGATCCGCACCGTCGTCACCTCGCCCGGGCGCCGGCCGGACCACCCGCTGGTCGCCGAGGCCACCGGGCTCGGCGTCGAGGTCATCGGGGAGCCCGAGCTCGCCTGGCGGCTCGGCGCGCTGCGCGACACACCGCCGTCGTGGCTGGTCGTGACCGGCACCAACGGCAAGACCACCACCACCGAGATGCTCGCCGCGATCCTCGCGCGCGCCGGGGTCGACGCCGTCGCCTGCGGCAACATCGGCCACCCGGTGGTCACCGCGGTCGCGGGGGGCCACGCGGTGCTCGCGGTCGAGCTGTCGAGCTTCCAGCTGCACTGGTCGCCGTCGGTGCGCCCGGCCGCGGGCGTGGTGCTCAACGTCGCCGAGGACCACCTGGACTGGCACGGCGGGATGGACGCCTACGCCGCGGCCAAGGCACGCGCACTGCTGGGCGACGTCGCGGTCGGCGGGGTCGACGATCCGGTGGCCGCACGGCTGCTCGGGGAGTCCCCGGCGCCGCGACGCGTCGGGGTCACCCTCGGCCGGCCCGGACCGGACCAGCTCGGCGTCGCCGACGGGGTGCTGACCGACCGCGCGTTCGGCGGCGGGGCACTGCTGGCGGCCGACGCCGTCGTCCCCCCGGGGCCGCC
>NZ_WWFY01000755.1:0-5025 GCF_009864975.1 Pseudonocardia sp. SID8383 | reverse complement strand
AGTGCGGCGCCCGCCCCGGCGAGCCGGGCCAGCTCACGGGCCGCGACCCGGTCGTCGGCGGGGCGGGCGACGCGGTCGACGAAGCGCAGCGTGAAGTCGACCCCGGCGGGGTCGTGCATCAGCGCGGCCAGCCGCTGCGTCGGGTCCGCTCCGCGGCCGGAGCCCGACGACGGGGCGGTACCGGTGCGCTCGGTCCAGCGGCGGACGCGCTCGACGGCGCGCCCGGTCAGTGCGTCGTCGAGGGCGGGGACGGGGTGGGTGGGGTGCACGCTCACCCGCCCAGTCTGGACCCACTGTCAGGACCGTGTCACCTCGACGGTGCTGACAATCCGGTGACGACCGTGGTCAGGACTCCGTGAGGTCGGTGTCGGGCAGCGGCCCGAGCAGGGCGAACGCGTCCAGGTAGGGCTCGACGTCGCCGCGCTCGGTCCAGGCGCGCAGCTGCGCCGCCGACCGGCGGGTGACCAGGGCACGGGCCAGGTCGAAGTCCGGGGCCCGCACGACGACCGCGGCCCCCGCCTCGTCGCCCGCGGACACCCAGCGGCGGCCGTCGCCGACCAGGGCGATCGGCATCCGGTCCCCGACCGCGCCGGCGAACCGGCCCAGGAACGTGTCCATGACCGCGTAGAGACCCGGGGTGTGCTGCCCGCCGGGCTCGCGCAGGGCACCGCGCAGGTCCTGCTCGTGGATGATCACGTCGCCGAGCGGGCGGGTGTTGTGGGTCGCCATCCAGTCGCGCAGCGGGCCGGTCAGCGACTCCCACTCCGCGACGAGTGCCGCCACGTCGTGGTCACGCCGCGCCCGCACCTGCCGGTCCGTCCACTCCTCGTTGTGGTCGTCGGGCTCGTCGCCGCGCACCACGTCCGCACCCAGGCCGACCATGTGCGAGAACAGGTCGCGCACCGTCCAGTCCGGGCAGGACGGGACCGTCAGCTCCGAGCGCTCGGGCGGCAGGTCCCGCACCAGGTCGATGACCCGGCGTTGCGCCCGGGTCCACTCCTCGATCTCGTCGATACCGCTCACGGGCACCGATCCCATCACGACCGGGGCTCCCGCGCCGCCCCATGGGTGTTTTGCCTGGACCGAGCCCGGGCACCTGGGGATCATCGAACCGGACACGACGGCGACGCCGGTCACGGCGGCTCCGCCGGGCGGCACCGCCGGCACCGGGGACCACCCGGTGAGTCGGTGAGGAGAGGACGAGCGTGAGCAGCCCACCCCCGTACCCGGGTCGCCCCGGGGACCCGCAGGACCCGAACAACCTGGACCAGCCGACGCAGCAGAACCAGCCCTACGGCGGGCAGCAGTACGGCGAGCAGCCCGGTCAGCAGTACGGGCAGCAGCCGTACGGTCAGCAGCCGCAGTACGGGGAGCAGCCCTACGGTCAGCAGCAGTACGGGCAGCAGCAGTACGGGCAGCAGCCCTACGGCGCGCAGGGCCACGACCCGGCCGCCTACCCGGACCGTCCGCCCGCCGGGCCGCCGGGGTGGCCGCAGGGCGGGGCGCCCACGACACCGCCGCGCAACGGCATCGGGATCGCCGCGCTGGTGCTCGGCATCCTCGCCGTGCTGCTCGGGTTCTTCCTGGTCGGCGCCCTGTTCGGTGTCGTCGCGGTCGCGCTCGGCATCGTCGGGATCAGCCGGGCGTCCAAGGGCGCCGCCACCAACCGCGGGGTCGCGATCACCGGGCTCGTGCTCGGCCTGGTCGGCATCGTCATCGCGATCGCCGTCGTCGCCTTCGGTCTCAGCGTGTTCAACCAGGTCGGCGGGGACGAGTACGTCAGCTGCGTGCAGCAGGCGGGCACCGACCAGTCCGCGATCGCGCAGTGCCAGCAGGACTTCGAGGACCGCCTCCAGGGGCAGCTGGACCAGGACGGCAACTGAGCCCGCGCCCGCGGGCCCCGTGGCCGGTCACCGGTCACGCGGGCCCGCGGCGTGGAACGCACCCCCCGCACCGAACACCAGCCGGGCGAACCGCTCCCCCATCCGCAGGTGCGCCTCGGGACACGGGTGCAGCCGGTCGGGCAGCGGCAGCTCGGCCGCGTCGGCGTCGCCGTAGAGCTCACGGCCGTCGAGGTGGGACAGCGCCGGGTCCTCCGGGGCGCGCACGGCCACGATCCGGGCCAGCTCCTCGCGGATCACCGACAGCGTCAGCTTCCCCGCCGCCACCTCGGCCGGGTCGCCGGTCGCGCGGAACCGCAGCCGCCCGTCGACGACCTCCGGCGCGCCCGGGCCCGGGGTGTGCTCGTGGATCGGGCACAGCACCGGGGACACCACCAGCAGCGGGGTGTCGGGGTGCCCGTCGCGGATCGTGTCGAGGAACCCGTGCACGGCGGGCGCGAAGGCCCGTCGGCGCATCAGGTCGGCGTTGACGATGTTGATCCCGATCTTGATGCTGATCATGGCGGCGGGGGTGTCGCGCAGTGTGCGGGCGACGAACGGGTCCAGCATCGCGCTGCCGGAGAACCCCAGGTTGACCAGTTCGACCCCGGCGGTGCGGGCGGCGAGCGCGGGCCAGGTGGTGCTGGGCCCCGCGGCGTTGCTGCCCTGGCTGATCGAGCTGCCGTGGTGCAGCCACACCGGGCGCCCACCGGTCGGGACGACGGCGACCGGCGCGTCGGTGCGCAGCGCGACGACCTCGGTGATCTCGTTGTGCGGCAGCCAGATCTCCACGAGCGCGTCGCGGCCGGGCAGGGTGAACCGCACCGGGCCGGGTGGGCCGTCGGTGACCGTGACCTCCCCCGTCGCCGGATCGGTCATCAGGAGCTTCCCGCCGGAGGTCGTGGCGCTGCCCGCCGGCCGGCCGTCGACGAGCAGGTCGTAGGCGCCGTCGGGCCGCAGCGGGGCACCGACGAGACCGATCCGGGTGCGCAGGGTCTCCAGCTCGACGGTCCGCGCGGCGGTGCGGAACACGACGCGTACCCCGGACGGCTGGCTCTGCGCGCCGGCCAGCTGCGGGTCGGTGTTGCGGGCCCGGGCGGTGGCGGGCAGCCGCTGCGGGAGCAGGCCCCGTTCGCCGTCGACGGCGTCGAGGACGCCGTGCAGCAGCTCGGGCCCGATCGCGGTGGTGATCACCCCGGCAGCCTGGCACGCGCGCGGCGCCGGTTCACCCGAGAATCGGACGGTGCTGATCGTCGCCGTCGTCCAGACCGTCGCGACCGTCCTGCTGGCCGGGATCGCCTGGACCGTGCAGGTGGTGGTCTACCCGGCGTTCGCGCTGGTCCCGGCCGGGTCCTGGGCCCGCTACCACGCCGCGCACAGCCGGGCGGTCACGATCGTCGTCGGGCCGCCGTGGGTCGCGCAGGGGCTCGCGACGGCGGCGCTGCTGGTCCTCGCGCCCGGCGAGCCGCTGGTGTGGGTGACCGCGGTGGCGGCCGCCGCGGGCGTCGCGGTGACCCTGCCCGCGGTGTCGCTGCACGGCCGGCTCGACCCGGCCGCGCACCCGGGGGACCTGCGTCGGCTGCTGCGGGTCAACCTGGTCCGTGCGCTCGTGTGGTCGGCCGGGTCCGTGGTGGGGGTCCTGCTGGTGACCGCCTCCGGCGCGTGACCCAGGATGGCCGGGTGACTGCGACCGAGGACGAGCGCACGGCGGCCGACGACCGCGCGCACACCGGGGTGGAGCGCGTGCTGGTGATCGCCGCGCACCCCGACGACATCGACTTCTCCTGCAGCGGCACCGTCGCGGTGTGGACCGCGGCCGGGGTCGCGGTGACCTACTGCCTGGTGACCGACGGCGACGCGGGCGGCTTCGACCCGGCCGTGCCGCGCAGCGACATCGCGGGCATCCGCCGGGCCGAGCAGACCGCCGCGGCCGCCGAGGCCGGCGTCACCGACCTGGTGTTCCTCGGCCACCCCGACGGGCGGCTGACCGTCACCCTGGAGCTGCGCCGGGACCTGGCCCGGGTGATCCGGCAGGTCCGTCCGGACCGGGTCGTCGTCCCGCAGCCGGTGCGCGATCTGCGCAGCATGTACGGCAGCCACCCCGACCACACCGCGACCGGCGAGGCGGCCCTCTGCGCGGTCTACCCCGACGCGCGCAACCCCTACGCCTTCCCCGAGCTGGCCGAGGCCGGGTACGAGGCGCACACGGTCGGCGAGGTGTGGGTCCTGGGTCCGGCCCCGGCCGACGACCCCGAGGGGGCACGACACGTCGACATCACCGACACGATCGACGTGAAGATCGCGGCGCTGCGCGCGCACGCGAGCCAGACCGCGCACATGACCGGCCTGGAGGACATGATCGGGCAGTGGTCCGGGTCGCTGGCGAAGCGGGCCGGGTTCCCGTCCGGTCGGCTGGTGGAGTCCTTCCACGCGCTCGACACGCGCTGAGGCCCCCGGGTCCGGGTGCGCTCAGGCGGCGGCGCGGATGCGGACGTGGGTGCCCGCGTCGTCGCCCCAGACGTGCAGCAGGTCGCAGAGCTGGCGGGCGATCCAGATCCCGCGCCCGTGCGCGTGACCCGGGTCCGGCGGGGTCAGGCCGGGCAGCGGGTCGGCGAGCCGGCCGCCGTCGTGGACCTCGCAGACGACATCCTGCTCGGGCGTCCACAGCATGAGCCGCGCCGTGTGCGTCCCGTGGTGGACGGCGTTGGTGGCGACCTCGTTGACCGCGACGGTGACGTCCTCCGCGCGGCTGTCGGTGAACCCCTGGCCGCGCAGTGCCTCGTCGACGGCGCGGCGCACGTCGCGCAGCTGCGTGGCGTCGAAGCGGAACTCCCGTGCGGGTGCGCCGAGCTCGGTGGGCACCGGGGCGCCGAGGCCGTCGAGCAGCCGGCGCGGGTCGGTGTCGACCCCGGTCGGGACGGGCCTGCCGTCGTCGAGGACGAACGGGTGCGCGCGCCGCACGACCTCGGCGACGGGACCGGGCAGGTCGGCCGGGAAGAAGCAGAGCAGCCGCAGCGGCAGGTCGGCCAGGGCGAGCGCCGCGGCCGCCTCGACCTCGCCCCAGTAGGCGCCGCGCGGGTCGTCGAGATCCGCGGAGTGCTCGACGACGACGGTCACCGGCCCCGCGACGCCGCGGTGGCGGGCG
>NZ_WWFY01000754.1:0-5680 GCF_009864975.1 Pseudonocardia sp. SID8383 | reverse complement strand
TCGCTGCGGCTGCACGCCGCCACCGCGACCGTGCTGCGCCCGCGCCTGCTCGACGACCGCGACGACCTGCTGTCCCGGTCCGCGGCCGCTGCGTTCGGCGAGCGCCGCCTGGACCTGCACCCCGAGACCGGCGGCCGGCTGTTCGCCGAGCTCGCCGCGCACCGCCGCACGATCCGGCTCACCCCGCAGGTCGTGCACGGCGAGCTGTTCGGCGCCATGCTGTTCGACCCGACGGGGCGGCCCGCGGTGCTCGACCTCGTGCCGTTCTGGCGGCCCGCGGAGTGGGCGGCGGCGGTCGTCGTCGTCGACGCGGTCGCCTGGGGCGGTGCCGACGAGGAGCTGATCGAGCGCTGGTCGGAGCTGCCCGAGTGGCCGCAGTCGCTGCTGCGGGCGGTGCTCTACCGGCTGGCCCTGCACGCCCAGCACCCGGACGCGACGACCGAGTCGCTCACCGGGATCGAGCGGGTCGCGAGCCTGGTCAGCCGCCGGCTCTGACGTGGCCGTTCCCAGCACGCTGCTGCTCACCGGCGCCGCGGGGAACATGGGGACGTTGTTACGTCCCCGGCTGGCCCGCGACGGCCGGATCCTGCGCCTGCTCGACACCGCGGAGCTGCAGGCCCGTCCCGGCGAGCAGGTCCGCACCGGCTCGGTGACCGACCCGGACGCGGTCGCCGCCGCGACGGCCGGTGCCGACGCCGTCGTCCACCTCGCCGGGATCAGCGGTGAGGCGGGCTGGGACGACATCCTCGCCGTCAACGTCGAGGGGACCCGCACCGTGCTCGACGCGGCGGTCGCCGCCGGGGTGCGGACCGTCGTGCTCGCCTCCAGCAACCACGCCGCGGGCTTCCGCACCCGCGACGACGGCGTCCCGCTGCCGGCGACCGTCGGGCCCGCCCCGGACACCTACTACGGCTGGTCCAAGCATGCGATGGAGGGGCTGGGCAGGCTCTACCACGAGCGGTTCGGCCTGACCGTGGTCTCCGCGCGGATCGGCAGCTGCTTCGCGCGGCCGTCGAACGCCCGGATGCTCGCGACCTGGCTGTCCCCGGACGACGCCGCCCGCCTGGTCGAGGCGGCCGTCGCCCCCGGCACCCGCGGCCACCACGTCGTGTGGGGCGTGTCGGCCAACACCCGTCGCTGGTGGTCGCCGGCGGAGGGCGCCGCGATCGGCTTCCACCCGCGCGATGACGCCGAGGTCTTCGCCGAGGAGCTCCTCGACGGCGCGGAGCCGGACCCGGCCGACCCGGTGCACCACCGGGTGGGCGGCGCGTTCTGCGACGCCCCGCTCGGCGTCCCGATGCGCTGAGGCGGCTCACAGCCGTCGCGACACCCGTGTGAGATAAGCGTTGCGGGGGTGTCACACGGGGCCACCCGTCGGAAACTGGGGCTCCCTAGCGTCGTCGTCGACGTGACCGCCGGCGATCAGGAGACCGATCCGTGACCACCACCTCTGCCCCGGGGCGCCGCATCGGCGGCCGCTGGATCGACCACTGGGACCCCGAGGACGAGGGGTTCTGGCAGCGCACAGGCTCGGCGATCGCCCGTCGCAACCTGTGGCAGTCGATCTTCTCCGAGCACATCGGCTTCTCGATCTGGACCATCTGGTCGGTCCTGGTGCTGTTCATGGGGCCCGAGTACGGGTTCACCGCGGCGCAGAAGTTCTTCCTGGTCGCCGTACCCACGCTGGTCGGGTCGATCCTGCGGCTGCCCTACACCTTCGCCGTCGCCCGCTTCGGCGGCCGCAACTGGACGATCTTCGCGGCGTCGTTGCTGATCGTGCCCACGATCCTGGCGATGGTCGTGCTGGAGCCGGGCGTGTCGTACACGACGCTGCTGGTCGTCGCCGCGGTCGCCGGGGTCGGCGGCGGCAACTTCGCGTCGTCGATGGCGAACATCAACGCGTTCTTCCCGGAGAAGGAGAAGGGCTGGGCGCTGGGGCTCAACGCCGGCGGCGGCAACCTCGGCGTGCCGGTCGCACAGCTGCTCGGCCTGCTCGTCATCGCCACCCTCGGCGCGGGCTCCCCGCGGGTGCTGCTGGCGGTCTACCTACCGTTCATCGCGATCTCGGCGTTCCTGGCGTGGAAGCGGATGGACAACATCGCCGCGATGTCCAACGACACCGGCGCCTTCACCGAGGCCTGCCGCGACCGCCAGACGTGGATCATGTCGTTCCTCTACATCGGGACGTTCGGATCGTTCATCGGCTACTCGTTCGCCTTCGGCCTGGTCCTGCAGAACCAGTTCGACCGGACGCCGCTGCAGGCCGCCGCGGTCACCTTCATCGGCCCGCTCATCGGGTCGCTGATCCGCCCCTACGGCGGCAAGCTCGCCGACCGGTTCGGCGGCGCGATGGTCACCCTGTGGAACTTCGTCGGCATGGCCGTCGCCACGCTGGTGATCATCTTCGCGTCGGGGATCGAGTCGCTGACGCTGTTCACGATCGGCTTCATCGCCCTGTTCACGCTGTCCGGCGTCGGCAACGGGTCGACCTACAAGATGATCCCGGCGATCTTCACCGGGCGGGCGCGCGTCGCGATCGCCGGGGGCGCGGACCGCGGGACCTCGTTCGACACCGCGCGACGGCTGTCCGGCGCCGTCATCGGCATCGCCGGTGCGGTCGGCGCGCTGGGCGGGCTGTTCATCAACCTCGCCTTCCGTCAGTCGTTCATGACGGTGCAGTCCGGCACGCCCGCGTTCTGGGGCTTCCTGGCCTTCTACGTCCTCTGCATCGGTGTCACCTGGGCCGTGTACCTGCGGCCGCGCCCGGCACTGGCCGGGAGCACCGAGGCCGCCGCGATGGCCCGGGTCTGAGCCGTGGGTCCGGAGGACCGGACCGCCACCCACTGCCCGTACTGCGCCCTGCAGTGCGGGCAGTGGGTCGGCCCGTCCGGCGAGGTCGACGCCCGTGACTTCCCGACCAACGCCGGGGGCATGTGTCAGAAGGGCTGGACCTCCGGCGCTCTGCTCACCCATCCGCAACGCCTGACGTCGCCGCTGGTCAGGACCTCGCGGACGGCCGGTTTCGTCGAGACCGGCTGGGACGACGCGCTCACCGGCGTCGCCGCTCGGCTCGCCGCCCTGCGTGCCGAGTACGGACCAGACTCGGTCGCGGTGTTCGGCGCGGGCGGGCTGACCAACGAGAAGGCCTACCTACTCGGGAAGTTCGCCCGGGTCGCGCTGGGCACCAGCCAGATCGACTACAACGGACGGTTCTGCATGTCCTCGGCGGCCGCCGCGGGCAACCGGGCCTTCGGCGTCGACCGCGGGCTGCCGTTCCCTGTCACCGACCTCGACGACGCCGAGCTGGTCGTCCTCGCCGGCGCGAACGTCGCCGAGACCATGCCGCCCCTGATGTCGCACCTGACCGGCGCGCGCCTGGTCGTCGTCGACCCGCGGCGCACCCCGACCGCGGAGCGTGCGCTCGCCTCCGGCGGGCTGCACCTGGCGCCGCGCCCGGGCACCGACCTGGTACTGGCGCTGGGGATGCTGCACGCCGCCGTCGTCGACGGGCACCTCGACCTGTCCTACGTGGACGACCGGACGACCGGTTTCGACGACGTCTGGGCGATCGCCTCGCAGTGGTGGCCCGAGCGCGCGGAGCGGGTCTGCGGCGTCGCCGCCACCGACATGCGCACCGTCGTGCGCTGGCTCGCGGAGTCCACGCGGCGCTACGTGCTCACCGCGCGCGGTGCCGAGCAGCACGCGCACGGCGTCGACACCGTGACGGCGTGGATCAACCTGTCGCTGGCGCTCGGCCTGCCCGGCCGCCCCGGCTCCGGGTTCGGGACGATCACCGGGCAGGGCAACGGCCAGGGCGGGCGCGAGCACGGACAGAAGTCCGACCAGCTCCCCGGCTACCGGCACATCGCCGACCCGGCCGCCCGCGCGCACGTCGCACGGGTGTGGGGGGTGCCGGAGCCCTCGATCCCCGGGCCCGGCCGCAGCGCGGTCGAGCTCCTCGACGCCCTCGGCCGCCCCGGCGGTCCGCGTGCGCTGCTGGTGTTCGGCTCGAACGTGCTCGTCTCCGCGCCCGACGCCCGCGCCGTCGCCGAGCGGCTCGACGCACTGGATCTGCTCGTCGTCGCCGACGTGCTGCCCGGCGAGACCGCGCTGCGCGCCGACGTCCTGCTCCCCGTCGCCCAGTGGGCGGAGGAGGAGGGGACCATGACGAACCTGGAGGGACGGGTCCTGCGCCGCCGTCGCGCGCTCGCCCCGCCGCCCGGGGTGCGCACCGACCTCGAGGTGATCGCCGCACTGGCCGCGGCCCTCGACGCGCCGGGGGAGTTCCCCGCCGACCCGCGGACCGTGTTCGACGAGCTGCGGCGCGCCTCGGCCGGTGGGATCGCCGACTACGCGGGCGTGTCCTACGACCGGCTCGACGCGGGCGAGGCCCTGCACTGGCCGGTCCCCGCCGACGACCACCCCGGGACCCCGCGGCTGTTCACCGAGCGCTTCGGCCACCCCGACGGACGTGCCCGGATGCTGCCGGTCGACCACGTCGAGCCGGACGAGGGCACGGGCGGCGGCTTCCCGCTGACCGTGACGACCGGGCGGGTGCTGGTGCACTACCAGTCCGGCGCGCAGACCCGGCGGGTCGCTGAGCTGGCGGACGTCGTGCCCGAGGTGTTCGTCGAGGTGCACCCGGACACCGCCGCCCGGCACGGTCTCGCCGACGGCGACCTGGCCGACGTCGTGTCCCGTCGCGGGACGACGACGGCGCGCGTCCGCTGCGTCGCCTCGCTGCGCCCGGACACGGTGTTCCTGCCCTTCCACTTCGGTGGGGCGGGGGCGGCGAACAACGTCACCAACCCGGCCCTGGACCCGGTGAGCCGGATGCCGGAGTTCAAGGTGGCCGCGGTGCGGCTGGAACCCGCCTCGCCGGGCCGGAACCCGTCCGACGGATCCGGGACCGGCACCGCCGCCGAGCTGAGCCCCACCGGCGCGGGTCGGTCCGCGCGCTGATCCGCTGCTCGCGCGCGTCGGGACACGCGCGAGCAGCGGATCACCGCGCGCTCTGCGGATCACCGCGCGGGCGGTGGGCGCCGCCCCCGCTGCGACAGGCGCACCTCGCACGGTCCCGCCCCACCTCGCACACCCTGCAGAGGCTGCGAGGTGGGAGGAACCGCTGCGAGGTCCCGGCTCACGGACGCCGCCCGCCGAGAATGAGGACCTCGTAACGCCCGTGCAACGGCCGGCGTTCTGCCCGTAACCCCCCGTTCCTACCGTCGGTGTCATGAGCAGGCGCGTGGTGGTGATCGGGCACGGCATGGTCGGTGCCCGTTTCGTGGAGGAGGTCCGCCGGCGCGACCCGGACGGCGAGCGGGTGACGCTCACCGTCCTCGGCGCGGAGTCCCGCCCCGCGTACAACCGGGTGCTGCTGTCCACCGTGCTCGCCGGCGGGCTGCGGCCCGCCATGGTCGCGCTGCCCGCCGTCGACGGCGTCGACCTGCAGACCGGCGTCGCGGCGACGGCGCTCGACCGGACCGCGCGCGTCGTCCACGCCGACGACGGCACCGTCCACCCCTACGACGAGCTGGTTCTCGCCACCGGCTGCCGCGCCTGGCTGCCGCCGGCCGACGGTCTCGCCGACCCCGGGGCCCCGGAGGTCCCGGCCCGCGGCGTGAGCCTGTTCCGCGACCTCGACGACTGCGGGCGCATCCTCGCCGCGGCCGCGCCGGGC
>NZ_WWFY01000753.1:0-5766 GCF_009864975.1 Pseudonocardia sp. SID8383 | reverse complement strand
CGCGCCCGGCGCGGCGGGAGCCACGGTGGTCCGCGGCTCGGTGATCCCGGCCGGGGGCTGCTCGACGGGGGCCTGCCCCGCGGGCGGCTCGTCGGCGGGCAGGTCGGTCAGGGCCGGGCCCGCATCGAGGTCGTCGACGCCGGACTCGATGAGCGACCGCGCGCCACGCAGCTGCTCGGCGACCCGGGCGCGCAGCCCGATGAGCTGCTCGACGCGGCGCTGGGCGGCGGAGGTGGTCTCCTCGGCGTCCCGGCGGGCGTCGGACCGGATCTTCTCGCCGTCGGCGCGGGCCTGGTCCAGGTCGCGGCGGATCCGCTCCGCGGCCTCGCGCTCACGGCGCGAGATGTCGGCCTCGAGCGCGTCGCGCTCGGCGAACAGCGAGGTCAGCGCCTCGGTACGGCGCTGGTCCATCGCGATCCGGAAGTCGTGCTCGACCTGCTCGCGGTTCTCCCGCGCCTCGGTGTCGGCGCGGGTGATCCGGGCGGTGACGGTGCGCTCGGCCTCGGTGAGCTCGCGCTCGGTGGAGCTGCGCTGCTCGGCGAGGTCGCGCTCGGTCGTCGTGCGCTGCTCGACCAGTTCGGCCTCGGTGACGCGTCGCCGTTCGGCGAGCTCGGCCTCGGTGCGCTCACGCAGCGCGGCCAGCTCCCGCTCGACGCGGGACTGCTTCTCCTCGACGGCGCGCTCCCGCTCGGCGGACCGGTGCGCGGCCTCCGCGGCCGTGGCCTCGGCCTGCGCGAGGGTCTGCTCGGCCCGGACGCGCGCGTCCTCGACGACGGTGCGGGCGTGCTCCTCGGCCCGGCGGCGCTTCTCGGCGATCTCGCGGTCCGCCGCGGCGTGCATCTCGGCGACCTCGTCCTCGGCGAGACGCAACATCGACCGGAGCCGCTCGCTCATGCCCTGCACGCTCTGCGGCGGGCCGGCGAGCCGGTTGACCTGCTGCTGCATGGCCTCGGCGCGGGTACGGGCGTCGTCGAGCTCGCGGCTCAGCCGGGTGTTCTGGGCGACCGCCGCGTCACGGTCGGCCGCCAGCATGCGCACCTCGGCGTCGAGCCGGCGCAGGTGGCTGTCGACCTGCGCCTGGTCGTAGCCGCGGCGCGCGATCGAGAAACCGGTCCGGGGTACGGGCACATCGTGGTCACCGGCCATGTCGTTCACCGTACCGTCGCCGACGTTCCACAGCCGTGAGTTCGCACCGAGGGTCACGGGGTTCACCCCGCTATGGACAGAGGCCCCGTCCGTGTGACACGGACGGGGCCTCCGGACGACCGATCGGGGGTCAGACGCCCCGGAACCGGTTGATGCCGGACAGGTGCTTCTCGCGCTTCTCCGGGTTCGTGACACCGAGGCCCTCCTCGGGAGCCAGCGCGAGCACGCCGACCTTGCCCTGGTGGAGGTTCTGCTTGACGTCGTTGGCGGCCTGGCCGGTCTCGGTCAGCGGGTACACCCGCGACAGCGTCGGGTGGATCATGCCCTTGGCGACGAGCCGGTTGGCCTCGTAGGCCTCGCGGTAGTTCGCGAAGTGCGAGCCGACGATCCGCTTGAGGTTCATCCACAGGTAGCGGTTGTCGAACTCGTGCATGTAGCCCGAGGTCGAGGCGCAGGTGACGATCTGGCCGCCCTTGCGGGTGACGTAGACCGAGGCGCCGAAGGTCTCGCGGCCCGGGTGCTCGAAGACGATGTCGGGGTCCTCGCCGCCGGTGAGCTCGCGGATCTTCGCGCCGAGCCGCTTCCACTCCTTCGGGTCCTGGGTGGTCTCGTCCTTCCAGAACTTGTAGCCCTCGGCGTTGCGGTCGATGACCAGCTCCGCGCCCATGTCGCGGCAGATCTGGGCCTTCTCCTCCGAGGAGACGACGCAGATCGGGGTGGCGCCGCCGTTGAGGGCGAACTGGGTGGCGTAGGAGCCGAGGCCGCCGGAGGCGCCCCAGATCAGCACGACGTCGCCCTGCTTCATGTCGGCGCCGTTCTTCGACACCAGCTGGCGGTAGGCGGTGGAGTTGACCAGGCCCGGGGACGCGGCCTCCTCCCAGGTGAGGTGGTCCGGCTTCGGCATCAGCTGGTTGGACTTGACCAGGGCCAGCTCGGCGAGGCCGCCGAAGTTGGTCTCGAAGCCCCAGATGCGCTGCTCCGGGTCCATCATCGTGTCGGAGTGCCCGTCCGGGCTCTCCAGCTCGACCGAGAGGCAGTGCGCGACGACCTGGTCGCCCGGCTTCCAGCTGTTCACGCCCGGCCCGGTCCGCACGACGACGCCGGCGAGGTCGGAGCCGACCACGTGGTAGGGCAGGTCGTGCCGCTTGGCCAGCGGCGAGAGCTTGCCGTAGCGCTTGAGGAAGCTGAACGTCGAGACCGGCTCGAAGATGGAGGTCCAGACGGTGTTGTAGTTGATCGCACTGGCCATGACGGCCACGAGCGCCTCACCGGGGCCGAGTTCGGGGACCGGGACGTCCTCGACGCGCAGGCTCTTGCGCGGGTCCTTCTCCTTGGTGGTCAGACCCTCGAACATGTCCGCGTCCTCGGCGCGGACGGTGACGCCCTGGTAGTGCTCGGGCACCTCCAGGCCTCCGACGTCGGTGAACTGTCCGGCGAGGATGGCGTCGCGGATGTCCTTCACTGCTGGCCTCCGATGGCGACGTTGTCAGGGGAGTCGGGTGGGCTCACCCGATGATGCTTGGGATACCGCAAGTTACTGCGTAGTATCTTAACCGTAGGTCGCCGGTGAGGGTGATACCCGAAGTGCGCTTCGTGATGCACCCCACCGGACGTGCGTACTGTCCTTCGGGACGGGGTCGTGCCTCGTCCGTCAGTGCGCGTCCGCGGCCGGCTCGACGAGCTCGACCAGCACTCCGCCGGCGTCCTTCGGGTGCACGAAGTTGACCTTCGAGTTCGAGGTGCCGCGGCGCGGGGCGTCGTAGAGCAGGCGCAGGCCCTTCGCCCGCAGCGCGTCCGCCGCGGCGGCGACGTCGGTGACCCGGTAGGCGACCTGCTGCAGCCCCGGGCCGTTGCGCCCGATGAACTTCGCGATCGTGGAGTCCTCGTTCAGCGGGGCGAGCAGCTGCACCTTCGTGGCGCCGGCCGCCTCGCCGGGCGCCCCGAGCATGGCCTCGCGCACGCCCTGCTCGGTGTTGGTCTCGGTGTGCACCGCGACCAGGCCCAGGTTCTCCGCGTACCAGCGGATGGCCTCGTCCAGGTCGGGCACCGCGATGCCCACGTGGTCCACGGCCACGACCAGCGGCGACAGGGCGTCCTCGGTTGTCGTCATGGGGGCACAAGCTACCGGTTCTACTCGTCGGTAGGTGCCTGTGCCACTGGTCACCCCCACCGTTCGGTGCGTCCGGACGGGTCGTGGCCGTGGGTATGGTGGCGGCCCACCTGACAACGAAGCCTGATGGAGGACCCCGTGTCCGGAACCGTGATCGTCGCCGGCGCCCGCACCCCGATGGGCCGTCTGCTCGGCTCCCTGAAGGGCTTCTCCGGGGCCCAGCTGGGCGGCGTGGCCATCAAGGCCGCGCTCGAGCGCGCCGGTGTGGCCCCCGACCAGGTCCAGTACACGATCATGGGTCAGGTCCTCACCGCCGGCGCGGGACAGATCCCGGCGCGTCAGGCCGCCGTCGAGGCCGGCATCCCGATGGACGTCCCGGCGCTGACCATCAACAAGGTCTGCCTGTCCGGCGTCGACGCCATCGCGCTGGCCGACCAGCTCATCCGCGCCGGCGAGTTCGACATCGTCGTCGCCGGTGGCCAGGAGTCGATGACCCAGGCCCCGCACCTGCTCACCAAGTCCCGCGAGGGCACCAAGTTCGGTGACGCCACCCTCACCGACCACATGGCCTACGACGGTCTGTTCTGCGCGTTCGACCAGGTCGCGATGGGTGCCTCCACCGAGAAGTACAACGAGCGCTACGGCCTGACCCGCGAGGAGCAGGACGCCTTCTCCGCCCGCTCGCACCAGCGCGCCGCCCGCGCCGCGCAGGACGGCACGTTCGACCAGGAGATCGCCCCGGTCGAGATCCCGCAGCGCAAGGGCGACCCGGTCGTCTTCTCGACCGACGAGGGCGTGCGCGGCGACACCACCGCCGAGAGCCTCGGCAAGCTCCGGCCCGCCTTCGCCGCCGACGGCACCATCACCGCGGGGTCGGCCTCCCAGATCTCCGACGGCGCGGCCGCCGTGGTCGTGATGAGCAAGGCCAAGGCCGAGGAGCTGGGCCTGGACTGGATCGCCGAGATCGGCGCCCACGGCGTCGTCGCCGGTCCGGACGCCTCGCTCCACGAGCAGCCCGCGAACGCGATCGCCAAGGCGTGCGAGAAGGAGGGCATCCAGCCCGCCGACCTCGACCTCGTCGAGATCAACGAGGCCTTCGCCGCGGTCGGCATCGTCTCCGCCCGCAAGCTCGGCATCGACGAGGAGAAGGTGAACGTCGACGGCGGCGCCATCGCCCTCGGCCACCCGATCGGCATGTCCGGCGCGCGGATCGCGCTGCACCTGGCGCTCGCGCTCAAGGCGCGCGGCGGCGGCGTCGGTGCGGCCGCGCTGTGCGGCGGCGGTGGTCAGGGCGATGCGCTGATCGTGCGCGTCCCCCAGGCCTGATCTCCGTGTGATGCACGTCGGCCCCCGCCTCGGCGGGGGCCGACGTGCATCCGCCCCCCCCGACAAGGAGGCCGACCGTGCCCGGACCGCCGGACCCCCGCGACCTCGTGGAACGCGCTCGCCGCGGCGAACAGCTCGCCGTCGCCCGGCTCATCTCGATGGTGGAGAACGCCGGCCCGCAGCTGCGGGAGGTGTCGGCGGCGCTGTCGCCGCACACCGGGCGCGCGCACGTCGTCGGGCTGACCGGGTCCCCGGGGGTGGGCAAGTCGACGTCGACGTCGGCGCTGGTCACCGAGCTGCGGACGCGCGGACGCCGGGTCGGGGTGCTGGCGGTGGACCCGTCCTCACCGTTCAGCGGCGGGGCGCTGCTGGGCGACCGGGTGCGGATGGGCGACCACGCCGACGACGACGGCGTCTTCATCCGGTCGATGGCCACCCGCGGGCACCTGGGCGGGCTGTCCTGGGCGACGCCGCAGGCCCTGCGGGTACTCGACGCCGCGGGCTGCGACGTCGTGCTGATCGAGACCGTCGGTGTCGGGCAGTCCGAGGTGGAGATCGTCGGGCTCGCCGACAGCACCGTCGTGCTGCTCGCGCCCGGGATGGGCGACGGCATCCAGGCGGCCAAGGCCGGGATCCTGGAGATCGGCGACGTCTTCGTGGTCAACAAGGCCGACCGCGAGGGGGCCCGCCGCACGGTGCGGGAGCTGCGGAACATGCTCCACCTGCGCACCCCGGACGGCGCCGGGAGGAGCGCAGGCGGAACGAGCATCGGCACCGAGCCGTGGGAGCCGCCGGTGCTCTCGACGGTCGCGTCCCGCTCGGAGGGGATCGGGGCCGTCGCCGACGCCCTCGACGAGCACCTCGCCTGGGCCGAGAAGTCCGGTGAACGGGAGCGGCGGCGCCGCGAGCGGGCGCGCCGTGAGATCGAGGGCATCGGGATGGAACAGGTCCGGGCCCGGATGGAACGGGTGCGTGGCGGCGACGCGCTCGACACCCTCACCGAGCGGGTGCTGGGCGGCGAGCTGGACCCGTGGGCCGCCGCCGACGAGCTGCTGGAACAGTCGGGCTGAGCCGATGCCCCCCCGGTCAGGGGGGCGTGGCCCCGGGCAGCGTCGCGAGCCGGTCGAGGACGCGCTGCGACCCGCTGCGCAGGGCGAGTGCCCGGGCCCGGGCGTGGGCGGCCC
>NZ_WWFY01000752.1:0-7195 GCF_009864975.1 Pseudonocardia sp. SID8383 | reverse complement strand
CGTCCGGGGCGAGCCTGGCACAGCCGACGGTGCGGGCGACCGTGCCCCTCGGCGGCGCCCCGGTCGCCGTCGCGGCCGCCCCGGACGGCTCGACGGCCCTCGTCGCGGTCCGTGACGCGGACCGGCTCGCGGTCGTCGACACCGCGTCCGACGCCGTCACCGGGGAGATCGAGCTCCCGGCCGCCCCGCAGGGGGTGGTGACCTCTCCGGACGGCACCCGCGCCTACGTCAGCACCGCCGGTCAGGGCGGCGGGCAGATCGCCGTCGTCGACGTGCCGGGGCGGACCGTCGTCTCGACCGCTGCCGTCGGCGGGGACCCGGCCGCGGCCGCGGTGTCCCCCGACGGCCGGTTCCTCTACGTGCCGTCCCGCGCGGACGCCACCGTGCAGGAGCTCGACCCGAACGCGGGCACCGTCACCCGGACCGTGCCGGTGTCCCGCGACCCGTACGCGAGCGCCACGAACGACGCGGGCGACCGCGTCTACCTCGCCACCCGCGGCGCCGACCAGCTCACCGTCCTCGACCCGGACAGCCTCACCGTGCTCGGCAGCTTCCCGGTGCGTGGCGGCGCGGAGTCCCTGGCCGTCAGCCCCGCGTCGGTCCCGCGGACCGTGGTCGCGGTCGGCGGCCCGGAGTCCGGCACCGTGACCGTCCTGGACCCCGCCGACGGCCGCGAGATCGCGACCGTGCAGGTCGACGGCGGCGCCACCGGCATGGCCTTCGCCCCCGACGGCCGCCACCTCTACGTCGCGACCCGGCAGGCTCTCGTCACGGTCGACACCGGGTCCTGGCAGGTCACCGGGACCACCGACGTCGCCCCGAACCCGACCGCCGTCGCGGTCGCCCCCGACGGCCGCACCGGCTGGGTCACCGGCGACGGCGCGGTCAGCGTGCTGAACCTGACCTGAGCCCGGGCCGGCCCCCGGCTGCGGGCCCGGCCCGTCAGCGCGCGACCGACAGCGGAAGCGACACCACGCGCCGCTTCACCACCGCCCCGTACCGGGCGTCGAGCCGCATCCACGACCCCGACGCGGACACCCGTACCCGCGGCCCGTCGGTCTCCTGCGGCGCCGAGCCGAGGAAACCCATCCCCGACATCGCGAACAGCACCCGCATCGGCACGGTGACCGGGCGGCCCGCGTCCGGCGGGGACACCGTCAGCACCGTCTGGTCCAGCAGCGACGCGGGCGGCCCCATCGGGCCCGCGTGCTCCCGGGCCAGTGCCAGCCCCCGGTCGGCGAGCTCGTCGAGCTCCGCGGCGGGGACGTCGTCGACCCGGGACCAGCCGTCGTCGGGCGGGAGCTCGTCGAGCCACGGCGCGGGCGGGCCGGGGTCGACCGCGGCGGAACGGTCGACGGCCAGCGCCGTCAGCAGCGTCGACGCCTGCGCCGTGACCGGCAGCGCCGGGTCGAGCTCCCCGGCCACCGATCGGGTCACGAGCACGTCGAACGGGGTGCGGGCCCACGCGGTGACCCGGCCGGAACCGGCTGTGAGCCGGATCGTGGCGCTCTGGTCGAGCCGGGCGACGCGCGCGGTGAACGCGCCGAGGTCGTCGCGCTCGGTCGCGTCCGCCAGTCGCAGGGTCACGACACGCCTCCCAGGTGGCGCTCGAGGAAGTTCCGCTCGTCGACGGTGAGCCGGCGGACCCGGTCCGCCTCGAGGTCGTAGAGGGCCATCCGGGTCCAGGCGGTGACCGCGACCGGGTCGCCCGCGCCGGGCCCGTCGTGCAGGGCGTAGTCGAGGACGAACGACGCGGCCCGCAGCTCCCGCACGGTGATCGCGCACCGCAGCGGCTCGGGCCGCCACGGCAGCTGCCGCTTGTACTCCACGTGCAGCCCGGCGACGAGCAGCCCGGAGGAGAACCCGGCGAGCCCCTCCCGCCCGGCGGCGGTGAAGGCCAGCGCGACGCGGGCCTCCTCGACGAGCGTGACGATCCGGGCGTGGTTGACGTGGCGGTAGGCGTCCTGGTCGGTCCAGCGCAGCGGGACCTCGGCGACGAAGGCGGTCACGGGGAGCTCCTACCGGGCCAGTCCGCGCAGCTGACGCGAGATCACCGACAGGGTCGCGAGGTCCAGCGACGCCGACGCCCCGATCTCCTCCAGCGCGCTGCGGGCGCGCGCGAGCTTCGAGGAGTTCGCCTGCTCCCAGGCGGCGATCGCGTCGTCGACACCCGTGCCGGGCGGGGTCTCGCGCAGCGCGTCGAGGGTGATCGAGCGCAGCGACCCGTAGAGGTCGTCACGCAGCGCGAGTCGCGCCAGCGCGTGCCAGCGGTCCCCGCGGTCGAGCCGGGACACCGCGGTCAGCGCCTGGTCGACGCCGAGGTGCTCGGACAGCGCGTAGTACAGGCGGGCCACCTCGGCGCCGGGCCGTGGTTCGGCCTCGCGGTCGGACAGCTCCACCAGCTCGACGACGTCGAGCAGCCCGTAGGCGTAGAGCGACAGCGCGGCCGACTCCACCATCTCCTCGGGCACCCCGCAGGCGCGCAGCTCCGCGGCACGTTCCTGAACCGCGTCGAGCTCGCGGCCCTGCAGCAGCTCGGGCAGCCGCGCCCGCAGCTCCGCGATGGGGCCGGCGAACCGGTTGACCTCCGCGCCGACGGCGAGCGGCTGCGGCCGGTTGGTCAGGAACCAGCGCGACACCCGGTCGAGCAGCCGCCGCGACTCCAGCACCACCGCGTCGGCGATCGGGACTCCGACCTCGGCCCGGCGGACGGCCTCCCACAGCGCGGGCAGCCCGAACACGCGGGTGGTGACGGTGTAGGCGCGCAGCACGTCGTCGGGGCCCGCGGAGATCTCCTCGCCCAGCCGGAACGCGTAGCTGATCCCGGCACCGTCGACCATGTCGTTGACCAGCGACGTACCGATGATCTCGCGACGCAGCGGGTGGTTGCGCACGGCGTGGTCGAAGCGCTCCCGCAGCGGGTGCGGGAAGTAGCCGGGCAGAGTCGGCGCGAACGCCGGCAGGTCGGGCAGGTCGGTCTGCAGCAGCCGGTGGGTGAGGTCGAGCTTGGTGTGGGCGAGCAGCGTCGCCAGCTCGGGGCCGGTGAGACCGAGACCGTCGGCGGCCAGGCGCGCGAACCCCGCCTCGTCGGGCAGGACCTCCAGCGTGCGGTCGAGCCCGGTGCGCCCGGCGAGGTCGGTGACCATCCGGGCGTGCACACCCACCATGCCCGGGGCGTGGGCGCGCGCGACGCCGAGCACCTGGTTCTGCGCGACGTTGTCGGCGAGCACGAGGGCGGACACCTCGTCGGTCATCGACGCGAGCAGCTCGTTGCGGGCGTCGCGGTCCAGGGAGCCGTCCGCGACCGGGCGGTCCAGCAGGATCTTGATGTTGACCTCGTGGTCGGAGCAGTCGACACCCGCGGAGTTGTCGATGGCGTCGGTGTTGACCCGGCCGCCGGCGCCGTCCGGGCCGCCGTGGCGGGCGAACTCGATCCGCCCGCGCTGGGTGAGCCCGAGGTTGCCGCCCTCGCCGACGACGCGCACCCGCAGGGCACGGCCGTCGACGCGGATGGCGTCGTTGGCCTTGTCCCCCACCTCGCCGTCGGTCTCGCCGGACGCCTTGACGTAGGTGCCGATGCCGCCGTTCCACAGCAGGTCGGCGGGGGCGAGCAGGATCGCGTGGATCAGCTCGGGCGGGGACATCGCGGTGACCGTGTCGGCCAGCCCGAGCGCGGCCCGGATCTCCGGCCCGACCGGCACCTTCTTCGCCGTCCGCGGCCACACCCCGCCACCGGCGCTGATCAGGGAGGTGTCGTAGTCGGCCCAGGAGCTGCGCGGCAGCTCGAACAGCCTGCGACGCTCGGCGTAGGAGGTCGCGGCGTCCGGGGTGGGGTCGACGAACACGTGCCGGTGGTCGAACGCGGCGACGAGCCGGATGTGCTCCGACAGCAGCATCCCGTTGCCGAACACGTCGCCGGACATGTCGCCGACGCCGACGACGGTGAACTCCTCGCGCTGGGTGTCGACGCCCAGCTCGCGGAAGTGCCGCTTGACCGACTCCCACGCGCCGCGGGCGGTGATGCCCATGGCCTTGTGGTCGTAGCCGACCGAGCCGCCGGAGGCGAACGCGTCGCCCAGCCAGAAGCCGTAGGACTCGGCGACGGAGTTGGCCAGGTCGGAGAACGTGGCGGTGCCCTTGTCCGCGGCGACGACGAGGTAGGAGTCGTCGCCGTCGTGACGCACCACGTCGGTGGGCGGCAGCGTCTCGGTGGCGCCGTCGGCGTGGGTCAGCAGGTTGTCGGTGATGTCGAGCAGCCCGGAGATGAAGGTCCGGTAGCAGTCCCGGACGTGCTCGGGCGCCGGCCCGGGCCTGCGCACGACGAACCCGCCCTTCGCCCCGACCGGGACGATGACGGCGTTCTTCACCGCCTGGGCTTTCACCAGGCCGAGCACCTCGGTGCGGTAGTCCTGCTGGCGGTCGGAGAAGCGCAGACCGCCGCGGGCGACCGGGCCGAACCGCAGGTGCACGCCCTCCACCGCGGGCGAGTACACGAAGATCTCGAACCGCGGACGGGGCAGCGGCATGTCCGGTACGGCGGCCGGGTCCAGCTTGAAGGAGAAGAACGGGCGGCCCCGGAACCAGTTGGTCCGCAGCGTCGCCTCGATGACGGCCAGCAGGCCACGCAGGATGCGGTCGGCGTCGAGGCCGGAGACCTGGTCGATCAGGGTGGTGACGTTCCCCAGTGCCCGCTGGTGGGCGGCATCGCGCTCGTCGGCGTCGGCCGTGGCCGGGTCGAACCGGGCGCGGAACAGGGCGATCAGACCCTGCGCGACCTGCGGGTGGGCGACCAGGACGCCGGCCGTGTACTGCAGGGTGAACAGCCCGCCGAGCTGGCGGGTGTAGCGGCTGTAGGCCCGCAGGACGGCGGCCTCGCGCCAGTGCAGACCGGCGCGCAGGACGAGCGCGGAGAACCGGTCGGACTCGGCGTCGCCCCGCCAGGCCGCGGCGAACGCCTCCTCGAACCGTCGCCCGGCGTCCTCGACGGTGACCGTCGGGACCGCGGGGGCTCCGGCGGGCTGCGGGGGCCGGAGCCCGAAGTCGTAGAGCCAGCAGCGACGGCCGTCGGGGCGGCGGAACTCGTAGGGCCGCTCGTCGACGACCTCGACGTCGAGCTGCTGCAGCAGCGGCAGCACACCGGTGAGGGTGACCGGGTCGTCGCCGACATAGAGCGCGAACCGGATGTCGCCCTCGATGCTGCGGTACAGCCGCAGGTCGAACGCGTCCTCGCCCTTCTCCCCCAGCGTCATCAGCCGCCGCAGGTCCTCGACGGCGCGCAGCGGGGTCACCGTCGCCTTGTAGGACTCGGGGACCCCGGCCAGCATCGGGCGGGCGGCGGGCCCGGCGTCTCCGAGCGCGGCGACGAGCAGGTCGTCCCACGTGCGGGTCGCCTCGGCGACGTGGACCTGCAGCTCGGCCAGGTCCACCGTGACCGGCTCGGCGCCGGGATCGGTGGTGATCGTCAGGTGCAGCAGCGCCAGCTCGACGTCGCCGACCTGCGCGGTGTAGCTGACGTCGGTGCCCCCGAGCCGGGTGCGCAGGATGTCGGTGATCTTCAGCCGGGTCGCGGTCGTGTAGCGGTCGCGCGGCAGGTAGACCAGACAGGACAGGAAGCGGCGGTACGGGTCGGGGTGGACGAACAGCCGCACCGCGCGGCGGGCGCCCGCCTCCAGCACACCGACGGCGGTGTCGTGCAGCCGATTCTGCGACGAGGTGAACAGCTCCGCGCGCGGCAGCTGGGAGAACACCTCGAGCATCTGCTGCCCGGAGTAGGAGTCGGCCGGGAAGCCCGCGCGCCGGATGGCGCCGCGGATGCGGCGGGCGACGACCGGGATGTCCAGGACCGACTCGTGCCGGGCCGGGACGGTCAGCATCCCGAGGAAGCGGTGCTCGCCGGTGACGGTCCCGTCGGCGTCGCGGGTGCGGACCCCCACGTAGTACGGGTGCACCGCACGCAGCACCCGGCTGCGCTCGCTGGCCCGGGTGAACAGGAGCAGGCCCGCGGGGTCGGCGGCGCCGGTCTCCTCGGGGAGGAAGACGTTCGCGCCGGCGTCGCCGGGGCGCAGCACGCCGAGACCGGTGTCGGTGTCGGGCCGCAGGCGCCCGTCCGGGCCACCCCCGTCATCGGTGCGTCGGGAGTAGTGGCGGTAGCCGACGAACACGAAGTGGTCGTCGACGAGCCAGCGCAGCAGGTCCGCGACCTCGGCCGGGTGCACGTCGTCCTCGTCGGTGTCGGCGGCCGTGGCGGCACCGGTCCCGGAGAGGTCGTCGGCGAGGGCGCGGGCGCGCAGGGTCATCGCAGCGGTGTCGTCGACGACCTGCCGGACCGCGGAGAGCGTGTGTTCCAGCTCGGCGTGCAGCGCGTCGGGGTCGAGGTCCCCGGAGGACACGAGGTCAACGTGCATCCACGACTCGACCGAGGCCCCCTCGGTGGGGTCGGTCGGGTCGGCGGCGGTGTCGACGCCGGTCAGCGTGCCGTCGGCGGCGCGGTGCACGACCAGGATCGGGTGCACGACGCGCCGCGCGGTGCCGCCGGCCCGGCCGATCCCGGCGAGCGCCGACTCGACGATGTAGGGCATGTCGTCGGTGACGATGTCGACCGTCACCGCGTCTCCCCCGGCGGCGGCCACCCGGACGGCGGCCCGGCCGGGTTCGCGGTGCGCGCCGAGCGCGAGATGGGTGTCGACGACGGTCGCCGGCCCGGGCAGCTCCGCGCCGCCGGTCGCGTCGGTCTCCGGGGTGTGCCGGGCGTAGAGACGGACGAGCTCCGCGGCGGCACCGCTCCCGGGGCGGGGATCACCGCCCGGCCCGTCGGTGCTCGTGGTGTTCCCGGTCTGCCCCGTCGTCCCGCTGCTCACGATCCACTCCGGCCCCGTGCGTGTGTTGACGGCCGTCACCCTATCCCGCGGTACCGACGCCATCGGCGGACCGGGACGGCCGCGTCCGCGCTGACCGGGCGAGCGGTTCCCGGCGGCCGGTCAGATCTCGCGGTAGGCCGCGAGGGCCCCGGCGAGCAGATCGGCGAGGCCCATGTCCTCGGGGATGCCTGCGGGCTCGGACGGGGCCGGCGTGGCCGGGGCGCCCGGTGTGCCGTCGCCCGGTGACGACGTCGTCCCCGGGGCGTCGGCGGCGCTGTCCTGCCGTCCGGGCGGCAGGGGTGACGCGCTGTCCCGCGTCGCGGGCGTCGCGGGCGGGG
>NZ_WWFY01000751.1:0-7470 GCF_009864975.1 Pseudonocardia sp. SID8383 | reverse complement strand
CGGGTGCTGGGCGGGGTCGCCGAGCAGCTGCGGCTGGTCGCGGTGACCGACCCGGCCGTGGCCCGGGTGCGCGACGTCGGCGGTGCCCGTGTCGAGGAGCCGCCCGGGGGAGCGCCGCGGGTCGTGGCGGTCCGCGACACCGGCACCCTCCGCCCGATGGTCGACATCACCACCGGTACGGGGGACTTCGTCGCCGCCGGGGTGGTCAGCCACAACTGCTTCGCCCGCAACACCCACACCTACCTCGACCTCGACGCGGGCGCGGACTTCGACTCCCAGATCGTGGTCAAGGTGAACGTCGCGCGGGTGCTGGAGCGGGAGCTGGCCCGGCCGTCGTGGCGGCGCGAGCACGTCGCGATGGGCACCAACACCGACCCCTACCAGCGGGCGGAGGGCCGCTACCGGCTGATGCCCGGGGTGATCACCGCGCTGGCCCGCTCCGGCACGCCGTTCTCCGTCCTCACCAAGGGCACCGTGCTGGGCCGGGACCTGCCGCAGCTCGCGGCCGCGAACGCCGACGTCCGCGTCGGCACCGGGGTGTCGATCGCGCTGCTGGACCGGGAGCTGCAGTCGCACCTCGAGCCGGGCACCCCGAGCCCGCGGGCCCGCCTCGACCTCGTCCGGCGGATCACCGACGCCGGCCTGCCCTGCGGGGTCATGGTGGCCCCGGTGCTGCCGTGGCTGACCGACTCCACCGAAGCCCTCGACGCCCTGCTGGCGGAGATCGCCGCCGCCGGGGCGAGCCGGGCCACGGTGCTCGCCCTGCACCTGCGTCCCGGGGCCCGGGAGTGGTTCCTGGCCTGGCTGGGGCGGACCCACCCCGCGCTGCTGCCGCGCTACGAGCGGCTCTACCGCGGCGGGGCCTACGCCACCCGGGACTACCGCGGGACCCTGGCCCGGCGGGTCGCCCCGCTGCTGGCCCGGCACGGCCTGGACCGGCCCGAGCCGAACCCGCGCGACCCGGGGTGGACCCGGCAGCCGGTCGCGTCGCCGCGGGCTGCGGAGCCCGGGGACGGGCAGCTGAGCCTGCTCTGAGAACCCGCCGGAAACCTGGTGGCAGACGGCCCGGGGGATGCCGATAGCCTTGACCGCCGTGATGCGAACCCACCCCGTCGGCACGCTGCGTGCCGAGAACGCCGGCCAGACCGTGACCCTCGCCGGATGGGTGGCCCGCCGCCGCGATCACGGCGGCGTGATCTTCATCGACCTGCGGGACCGCTCCGGATCGGCCCAGGTCGTGTTCCGCGAGGGCGAGATGGCCGAGCGGGCCCACCGGCTGCGCTCCGAGTTCTGCATCCAGGTCGTCGGCGAGGTCGTCCGCCGGCCCGCGGGCAACGAGAACTCCGACCTGCCGACCGGCGACATCGAGGTCACGGTCACCGAGCTGACCGTCCTGTCGGAGTCGGCGCCGCTGCCGTTCCCGATCGACGAGCACACCGGCGTCGGCGAGGAGATCCGGCTCTCCCACCGCTACCTCGACCTGCGTCGTTCCGGGCCCGCCGCGGCGATGAAGCTGCGCAGCGACGTGAACAAGGCCGCCCGCGACGTGCTGGCCGCGGAGGACTTCATCGAGGTCGAGACGCCGACCCTGACCCGGTCCACCCCCGAGGGCGCGCGCGACTTCGTCGTCCCGGCGCGGCTGCGCCCTGGCTCCTGGTACGCGCTGCCGCAGAGCCCGCAGCTGTTCAAACAGCTGCTCATGGTCGGCGGGCTGGAGCGGTACTACCAGATCGCGCGCTGCTACCGCGACGAGGACTTCCGCGCCGACCGCCAGCCGGAGTTCACCCAGCTCGACATCGAGATGAGCTTCGTCGAGCAGGACGACGTCATCGCACTCGCCGAGAAGGTCCTCACCGCGCTGTGGCGCCTCGTCGGGTACGAGATCGAGACCCCGATCCGCCGGATGCCCTACGCCGAGGCGATGGCCCGCTACGGCTCGGACAAGCCCGACCTGCGCTTCGACATCGAGCTCACCGAGCTCACGTCGTACTTCGCGGGAACCGGGTTCCGGGTCTTCCAGAACCCCTATGTCGGCGCGGTCGTCATGCCGGGCGGGGCGTCGCAGCCCCGCAAGGTGCTCGACGGCTGGCAGGAGTGGGCCAAGCAGCGCGGCGCCCGCGGCCTGGCCTACGTGCTGATCGGTGAGGACGGGCAGGTCGACGAGCGCGGCCCCGTGGTCAAGAACCTGTCCGAGGCCGAGCGGTCCGGCCTGGCCGAGGCCGTCGGCGCGCACCCCGGCGACTGCATCTTCTTCGCCGCCGGCAAGCCCACCGAGGCCCGCGCGCTGCTGGGCGCGGCCCGGGGCGAGATCGCCCGGCGGACCGGTGCGATCGACTCCTCGGCCTGGTCGTTCGTCTGGATCGTCGACGCGCCGCTGTTCGAGTCGGCCGCCGACACCGACGACGTCGCCGTCGGCGGCGGTGCGTGGACCGCGCTGCACCACGCGTTCACCTCTCCGACCCCGGAGTGGATCGACACCTTCGAGAAGGACCCGGGCAACGCCCTGGCCTACGCCTACGACATCGTCTGCAACGGCAACGAGATCGGCGGCGGCTCGATCCGTATCCACTCGGCCGACGTGCAGAAGCGGGTCTTCGAGATCATGGGCCTGTCCGCGGAGGAGGCACAGGAGAAGTTCGGCTTCCTGCTCGACGCCTTCTCGTTCGGTCCGCCGCCGCACGGCGGGATCGCGTTCGGCTGGGACCGGATCACCGCGCTGCTCGCCGGCGTCGACTCGATCCGCGAGGTCATCGCGTTCCCGAAGACCGGCGGCGGGTTCGACCCGCTCACCCAGGCCCCCGCGCCGATCACCGCCGCGCAGCGCAAGGAGGCGGGCGTCGACGCGAAGCCGACGGCGCCCGCGCCCGGCGGGTCGGCGCCCGGCCGCCCCGGGGAGACCGGCGGCGGTGCCCCGGAGAAGCCCGGCCCGGCCGCGTAGGCGCTGCACCTGCGGGTGGTCTGCCCACCCGGGCGGACGGTCGAAGGTCCGCAGCGTCCTCGACGCCCAACCCGGGGTGGGCCACCTGGTGGTCCACCCCGGGGTGGCGGTGTACCCGGCCGGTGACCTGGTCGAGGCCGACGTGGTGGGCGCCATCGATGCGGCGGCCGCGGTGCTGGTGCTCACCCGTCGCGGATCGCGTGGTCGGGGCGCGGACCGCGCGCTCTCCGAAGGGTAGGGTCCCCTTCGATGACCGATCCGCAGTCGACTCCCGGCGCGGTCGCGGCGGTGGCCGGGGCCGCGCGGTTGCTGTCGCGGCGGGCGGGCTCGGAGGTCGAGCTGTTCGAGCCCGAGGACCTCGGCGGCAGCGGCCGCTCCGTCGTCGCCCGGGCCCGGATGGCGAAGAACCCGTTCTCCGACCGGCGCAGCGTCGTCGTGAAGCACTACGCTCCACCCGAGGACGGCACGGACCTGGCGTCGGACCCGTTCCGCTACGAGGTCGCGTCCTGCCAGCTGTTCACCGCGCTGCCCAGCGACGTCCGGCCCAGCCCGGTGATCATCGCGCACGACCCGGAGCAGCGGCTGCTCGTGCTGGAGGACCTCGGCCGCAGCCTGACCCTGGCCGACAAGCTGTTCGCCCCGGACGCCCAGGCCGCCCGGACCTGCCTGCTCGGCTGGGCCCGCGGCCTGGGCCGGATGCAGGCCGCGACCGCCGGGCGGGAAGGTGACTTCGGGGCGCTGCTGCGCCGGCTGGGGGAGAAGGCCCGCCGGGACCCGGTCGCCGACCAGGCCCGCGCCGCGCTGGCCGGGCTGCCGGAGCTGCTGGTCGAGATCCTCGGCGTCGAGGTGCCGGAGATGGCGCTGTTCGAGGCCCAGGGCGGGGTGCGCCTGCTCGGCGGCACCGGGTTCCGCGCGTTCAGCCCGTCCGACACCTGCCCGGACAACAACCTGGTCACCAGCCGAGGGGTGCGGTTCGTCGACTTCGAGTGGGGCTGCTTCCGCGACGTCGTCCTCGACGCCGCCTACGTGCGGGTGCCGTTCCCCGGCTGCTCGTCGAGCTTCGCCCTGCCCGACGCCGTCGCCGACGCCATGCTCGACGCCTGGCGGGCCGAGGTCGCGCCGGTGTGGCCCGAGCTGGACGACCCCGAGCTGCTGGAGTCGCGCCTCGCCGACGCCCAGGTGCTGTGGGTGTGGTGGTCGACCTGGCAGCTGCTGCCGCGGGTGCCCGAGCGCGACGGCCCGATCGGTCCCGACGCCGGCCGGTCCCCGCGGATGTCCACGGCGCTGCGGCACTACTGGCGGGGCCTCGGTGTCACCGCGGAGGCGACCGCCCGGCCCGGCACGGCCGCGCTGGCCGAGGCCGTGGTGACCGCGCTCGACACCCGTTTCCCGGACGCGTCGTCGACGCTGCCGCTGTTCCCCGCCTTCCGCGGGGGCGAGTGGTAGGGACCCGCCCCGAGAGTTCCCACGGCGGTACGGGACCCGTCACCGGTTGCACACGGGAACGGTGGCTGCGGCGGTGATCGTGTCGGCGTGTCCCCGATGACCGCGCGCCCGTCCGTCGTCGATCCGGTCCTCCGCCCCGTCCGCCCCGTCGCCGTACCGCACGCGACCGGGCGGCCCGTCCGGCACCTCGTCCTGCTGGGCGACTCCACCGCCGTCGGACTGGGTGACCCCCTGCCCGGCGGAGGCTGGCGTGGGTTCGGCCCGTTGCTGCGCGACGCCCTCGACGATCCCGACCACCCCGGCTCGGTCCGGCTGGACAACCACGCCCGGACCGGGGCGCGGATGGCCGACGCCCGGCACGGGCAGGTGCCAGCGGCCGCGGCGTCGGGGCCCGACGTCGTCGTGCTGTGCGCCGGGATGAACGACACCCTGCGCTCGGACTTCGACCCGGCCGCGATCCGGCGGGACTGCGCCGAGTCGCTGGAGCTGCTGCTGCGGGCCGGTGCGACCGTGCTGCTGCTCCGCTTCCACGACCACACCCGCGTCTGGCCGCTGCCGGGGCTGTTGCAGCGGGCGCTCGCCACCCGGATCGCGGCCCTGAACGGGGCCGTCGACGGGGCGGTGGCCGAGGCCGTCGCCGCGACGGGGCGGTCCGCCGTCGGGATCCTCGACCTCGACACCGCAGGCAGCTACGACCCGGCGGCGTGGAGCGTGGACCGGTTGCACCCGTCCGAGCTGGGGCACCGGTTGCTGGCGCGTGGTTTCGCCGCGCTGCTCGGCGCCGCAGGGTTCGCGGTGCCGGGGGAGATCGGGCTCGACGCCGCCGGTGGGCGGGAGGTGACGGCCTGGCAACGGGGGGCGTGGCTGGTGGTGCAGGGGGTGCCGTGGCTCGTGCGGCGGTCCCGGGACCTCGGGCCGGTGATGGTGCGGGGGCTCCTGGAGGGGGCGCGGGCGCGGAAGGTGCCCGCCTGACCTCGGCGGCCCGGTCACAGGCGTCGCAGGAAGTTCCCGATCCGCTCCACGGCCTGCTCCAGCTGCGGCAGCGCCGTCGCGTACGAGCAGCGGATGTGCCCCTCGCCGGAGGGCCCGAACACGCTGCCCGGGACGACCGCGACCGACTCCTCCCGCAGCAGCCGCTCGGCGAAGGTCTCCGAGTCCAGCCCGGAGGCGCGGATCGAGGGGAACGCGTAGAACGCGCCCGCCGGCTCCGGGCAGTCCAGCCCGGCCTCGCGCAGGCCCTTCACGAAGACCCGGCGGCGACGGTCGTAGTCGGCCACCATCTCCGCGACGTCGCCCTCCGCGCTGGTCAGCGCCTCCACGGCGGCGAGCTGCGAGATGTGCGGCGCGCACAGCATCGTGTACTGGTGCACACGCAGGCACAGCTCCGCGATCGGCTCCGGCGCGGCGAGCCAGCCGACCCGCCACCCCGTCATCGCCTGGGCCTTGGAGAACCCGCCCAGGACCACCGTCCGCTCCCGGGCACCCGGGACCGCGCCCAGACAGGTGTGGGCGCCGGTATAGGTGAGGCGGTCGTAGATCTCGTCGGAGAGCAGGTACAGGTCGTGCCGCTCGGCCAGCGCGACGAGCTCGCGCAGCACCTCGGGCGGCTGCACCGCGCCGGTCGGGTTGGCCGGCGAGCCGATCAGGATCGCCTTCGTCCGCGGCGTCACCGCGGCCTCGACCGCGGCGATGTCGATCGCGAACCCGTCCTCGGCGCGGGTCGGCACCCCGACCGGCACCCCACCGGCGAACGCCACGCACGGCTGGTAGGCGACGTAGCAGGGCTCCGGGACGATGACCTCCTCGCCCGGGTTCAGCAGCACCCGGAACGCCAGGTCCAGGCCCTCGGACACCCCGGTCGTGACCAGGCACTCGGTGGCGGGGTCGTAGTGGGCGTCGTAGCGCGACGCCAGGTCCGCGCACACCAGCTCCCGCAGCTTCGGCAGGCCCGCGTTCCCGGTGTAGGTGGTGTAGCCGCGCTCCAGGGCGTAGATCCCGGCCTCGCGGATCCGCCACGGCGTCACGAAGTCGGGCTCACCGACACCGAGGGAGATGACGTCGTCCATCTCGGCGGCGATGTCGAAGAACCGCCGGATCCCCGACGGCGGGATCGCCGAGATCGTCGCGTTGAGCGCCTTCACGGGGTCACCGGCAGCCGGTGGTCGGGCTCCGGCTCGGCGAAGGAGTCGCCGTCGCGCTTGTGCGTGGCCAGCACGAAGTGCGTGGCGGTCGAACGGACCCGGTCGATCGTGGACAGCTTCTGGGACACGAAGTCGCTGACCGCGCGGATGTCCGGGCCGACGACCGTGCAGCGCAGGTCGTGCCCACCGGAGACGAGGTAGCAGTCGCGGACCTCGTCGAAGCGGGAGATTCGGGCGGCGACGTCGTCGAACCCGACCCCGCGGGCCGGGGCCACCGACACGTCGATGAACGCCGTCACCTGCGCCCCGGCGCGGCCGGCGCCGGAGTGGCCGTTGCCGCCGTCCTCGTACCGGGCCCAGTCCACGACGGCCTTGTGCCTGCGGATCACCCCGGAGCGTTCCCACTCCGCGATCCGGGCGTCGACCTCGTCTCGGGGCAGACCCAGCATGGTGGCGACGGTGTCGTGGCTCAACGACGCGTCACGTTCGAGCAACTCGAGGATCTCGCGCACGGCGTGACCCTACGACGACCGCCCGTCGCCGTGCCGCGGGCCGGGCGGGTCGGTGGTGGCCCGCCCCGGCCGACCGGTCAGGCCGCGTGCGGCAGCGGGGCCGCGACGTCCGGAGCGACACCGCCGCGTGCCGGGTCGAGCAGCCCGCACTCGAGGTCGACGAGCTGGACGCGCGTGCACGGACCGCACACGTACACCGTGCCGGTCGGGCCGTGGTGGCTGCTCCAGGCGAGTCCGCGGACGTCGGCGGGAGTGCGCGGACGGGAGCAGAGCGGGCAACTCGGGATCGTGTCCATGCCCCGTGAGCGTGCACGGGCTCTGTTGCGCGCCGGTGACACCGCGCGTCCGCGGCGTTGCGTTCCGGCGACGATCCGGGGTCGGCGACGATCACGCTGCGTACGCGTCGGTCACGAATCGGGGGCGAGCCGGTGAA
>NZ_WWFY01000750.1:0-8377 GCF_009864975.1 Pseudonocardia sp. SID8383 | reverse complement strand
CCTGGCCGCGACGGCCGGCTGGGTCGCGGTGGCACTGCTGCTCGCGCTGGCCACCGGGGTCGCGTCCTGGCCGCTGCGCGGCGTCGCCCTGCTCGTCCCCTGGGGGCTCGCCGCCGTCGCACTGGTGTTCCCGGCCCGGCGCGGCGTGGGGCCCGGCGGGCTGGTCGCCCTGGCCTTCGCCCCGTTCTGGCTGGTCCACGCGTTCCTGGTCGGCCTGCTCGGCTGGTGAGCCGGATCAGCCCGCCGGAGGGACGTTGACGTTGCGGTGGAAGACGTTGTCCGGGTCGTAGACCGCCTTGACCGCAGCGAGCCGTGCATAGTTGGGGCCGTAGGTGGCGCGGACCCGACCGGCGTCGTCGCCCATCATCGAGTTGACGTACACGCCGGCGCCGAGCGCGTGCGGGGCCATCGCCGCGGCCAGGCCCCGGACCCACTCCCGCTCCGCGGCGAGGCCCTGCGGGTCGGTGGTGAGCCCGACCGCGAACAGCCCGAGCCGCGGGCTGCGGCCGCCGCCGAACGCGGTCGCGTCGTCGTCGACGGCGGAGAAGGCGCCGTCGAGGGTGTACAGGTGCACGACCGACATCGGCGAGACCTTCCGCGCGACGTGCGCGGCGAGGTCCTCGACGGCCGCGTCGGTCAGCGACGGCAGGAAGCAGCCCTTCTCGTAGCAGTGCACGCCCCAGCCGTTGGGCTCGTCGAACATCTGCTGCAGCGCCGTCCAGGGCATCGGGGTGCAGAACTCGAACAGCCGGTCCGGCAGCGTCGCGCGGAGCAGGTCGTGCACCTGCTCCGCGTCCGGGTCCGGGACGGCTCCGGTGGTGCCGACGACCATCACCGCCCATCCGGGACGCAGGCGCACCTCCTCCGGGACGAACGGGGCGGGCGGTGCGTTCACGGCGACGACCTGGAACCCGACCGTCGACGGCAGCCGCCCGATCGCGTCGCGGGCGGCGCGCAGCAGGGCCGGCCCGTCGTCGAGGCCGCAGAAGAACATCCCGACCGACACGAGCGGGCCGACCGGTACCGCCGTGAACTCGAACTCGGTGACGATGCCGCAGTTGCCGCCCCCGCCGCGCAGCGCCCAGAACAGGTCGGGGTGCTCGTCGGCGGCGGCCCGCACGACCCGGCCGTCGGCGAGCACGACCTGCGCCGACACCAGGTGGTCGACGGTCAGCCCGGCCCGCCGGGTCAGCCAGCCCATGCCACCGCCGAGGGTCAGCCCGCCGACACCGGTGTGCCCGATCTCGCCGGCCGGGACCGCGAGCCCGTGCTCCTGGGTGGCGGCGTCCATCCCGCTCAGCAACGCGCCACCGCCCACCCGCACCCGGCGGGCGTCGGGGTCGACGACGACGGCGTCGAGGTCACCCAGGTCGATCACCAGGGCGCCGTCCCCCGCGCTGTGCCCGGCGGAGTTGTGTGCGCCACCGCGGACGGCGACCTCCAGCCCGGACCTCCGGGCGTGGTCGAGGGCGGTCACGACGTCCTCCACGTCGGCGCAGCGGACCAGGACGGCAGGTCGCTGGTCGATCGCGGCGTTCCAGACCCGCCGCGCGGCGTCGTAGCCGGGGTCGGCGGGTCCGAGGACGGGGCCCCGCACCCGGGCGCGGAGGAGGGCGACGTGGTCGACGGTGGCGGTCATAGCGGTTCCCCCGGATCTGCGGGTCGATGGACGACGGCGGTCCACCGTGTCCCCCGTCACAGCCGCTGTCACGGTCCCGACCCGGATTTCGTCACGGTTGACGACGGCGGACCGGACCCGCGCCACGAATGGCGCACGTCGCTGCGGCGCGCAATGATGCCCGTCACGCCACCGAAGGAGGCCCCCGTGGACGGTCACGACCCGCAGGTGCTGATGATGGCCGACGTCGCCGACCGGTGGGTGGTGCGCTGCGACTGCGGGTGCGGGGTCCTCACCGAGTACGCCACCCGGGAGGAGGCCGACGAGGCGGCGGAGCAGGCCCGCGCCGAGGCCGGTCCCCCGGCGGCGAGCGAGGAGGTCGTCGACGACGCCGGGCGGGCCCCCGAACGGATCTGACCGCCGGGGGCACCCGGGTCAGTCCCGGCGCCGCGAGGTGATCACTCCGGTGTCGAACCCGGCCAGGTGCAGTCCACCGGCGAACCGCGCGTGCTCGACCTTGAGGCAGCGGTCCATGACGACGGTCAGGCCCGCGCTCTCGGCGCGGCGGGCCAGGTCCTCGTCG
Source organism: Pseudonocardia sp. SID8383 (assembly GCF_009864975.1). Taxonomy (NCBI): domain Bacteria; kingdom Bacillati; phylum Actinomycetota; class Actinomycetes; order Pseudonocardiales; family Pseudonocardiaceae; genus Pseudonocardia; species Pseudonocardia sp. SID8383. The sequence continues at coordinate 6,176 of NZ_WWFY01000750.1, read as the reverse complement.
AACAGCCCGAACTGCAGCCAGAACGTCGACGGGACCGGGTCGAGGGCGAGGGCCTCGTCGAGCACGCCGCCGAGGTCCTCGGGCCGCCGGAACACGTCGACCAGGTCGGGCGTCACCGGGAGCTCCGCGAGCGAGGGGTACACCGGGCGCCCGAGGATCGTGGTCGCGTTCGGGTTGACGAAGTACACCTCGAACCCGGTCGAGGCCAGCAGGTAGGTGGCGACGAAGTTGCTGGCCCGGGCCGGGTTGGGGCTCGCCCCGACGACGGCGACGGTGCGGGTGTCGCGCAGGATCTGCTGCCGCCGCCACGCGGGCGGGTTCTCCCAGGTCACGCGGTCTCCTTCTGCGAGGCGGTGAGGGCCTGGTCGAGGTCCCAGACGATGTCGTCCGGGTCCTCCAGCCCGACCGAGATCCGGATCATGTCCTCGGGGACGCCGGCGTGCTCCAGCTGCTCGGTGGTCAGCTGCTGGTGGGTGGTGGACCCGGGGTGCAGGACGAGGGTGCGGGCGTCGCCGACGTTGGCGAGGTGGCTGCACAGCTGCACCGACTCGATGAACCGCGCCCCGGCGGCCCGGCCACCGCGCACCCCGAACGCGAACACCGCACCCGGCCCCGCGGGCAGGTACCGGCGAGCCCGCTCGTGGTGTCGGTGCGACGGCAGCCCGGGATAGGTCACGTACTCCACCCGCGGGTCGGCCTCGAGCCACTCGGCGACCTTCTGCGCGTTCGCGACGTGGGACTCCATCCGCTGCGGCAGCGTCTCGACGCCCTGCATCAGCAGGAACGCCGAGTGCGCGGACAGCGTGGCGCCGACGTCGCGCAGCTGCTCGGCACGCAGCTTGGTGAGGAACCCGAGCTCCTGGAAGTTGCCCCACCAGGTGAGCCCGCCGTAGGACGGGACCGGCTCGGTCATCCCGGGGAAGCGACCGTTGCCCCAGTCGAAGCGGCCGGACTCGATCACGACGCCGCCGAGGGTGGTGCCGTGCCCGCCGAGGAACTTCGTCACCGAGTGGATCACGATGTCCGCGCCGTGCTCCAGCGGCCGGCACAGGTACGGCGTCGCCAGCGTCGCGTCGATGATCAGCGGGAGCCCGGCCGCGTGCGCGACCTCGGCGAGCCCGGCGATGTCGGCGACCTCGCCGCCCGGGTTGGACACGACCTCGGCGAAGACGAACTTGGTGTTGTCGCGGATCGCGGCGGCGTAGTCGGCCGGGTCGGTGCCCGGCACGAAGGTCGTGTCGACCCCGAAGCGGCGCAGCGTCACGTCGAGCTGGGTGATGGTGCCGCCGTACAGCCCGGCCGCGGCGACGGCGTGGTCCCCCGCCCCGGCGAGCGCGGCGAAGGTGAGGAACTCGGCGGCCTGCCCGCTGGCCGTGCACACCGCGCCGATGCCCCCGTCGAGGCTGGCCAGGCGTTCCTCCAGCGCCGACACCGTCGGGTTGGCGATCCGGGAGTAGATCAGCCCGTACTTCTGCAGCGCGAACAGCGCCGCGGCGTCGTCGGTGTCGCGGAAGACGTAGCTGGTCGTCTGGTGGATCGGCACCGCCCGGGAACCGGTCGCGGCGTCCGGCACCGTCCCCGCGTGCACGGCCCGGGTGCGGAAGCCCCAGGCCCGGTCCTGCTGATCATCGCGCTCGCTCACACCCCCCATCCTGCCCCGGCTACAGGTGGTCGCGCAGGAAGGCCCGTACCCGCTCCGTCGCGTCCGTCGCCGACGGCTCGTGGTACTCCGCGTGCAGCGGCGTCCGGCGCGCCACCGCGCCCTTCACACCCGGCGTGCGCGTCATGAACGAGTGCCCGGCCTCGGGGTAGACGACGACGTCGTGCGGGATCCCCCGCTCGGTCAGGTCGGCCTCCAGGCGCTGCGGGTAGCCGTCGGCGAACTGCGCGTCCCGGCCGCCGAAGCTGGCGACGACCGGGCAGACCGGTTCCACCTCGACGCCGGCGCGGCCGTAGAACGGCACCGCGACCCGGTACAGACCGCTCTGGGACAGCAGCATCGCGAACCCGCCGCCCATGCAGAACCCCATGACCCCGATCCGGTCGGCGTCGACGGTGGGCTGGTCGGCCAGCCAGCGCCGCGCGGACTCGCAGTCGCCGAGCGCGGCGCCGCGGCCGGTGGCCATCGTCGCCACCGTCGAGGCGATGCACAGCGGCTTCACCCGGCCGCGGGCGAACAGGTCCGGGATCAGCACGGTGTAGCCCTCGCGGGCCAGATCGCGGGCGACCCGGCGCATCTCCGGGGTCATCCCGAAGATCTCGTAGATCATCACGATCGCCGGGCCCGGGGTGGTGGTCTCGGGGCGGGCCAGGAAGCCGGGCAGCCTGCCGCCGTTGACACTGGGCAGTGAGATCTCGGACTCGACGGTCATGGGCGTGCGTCCCTCCCGGCGCGCGGGACCCGGACGAGTCCCTCCTGCATGGTGGTGGCGACCAGGCGGCCGTCGGCGGTGAAGAAGCGGCCGCTCGCGAGACCGCGCCCGCCCGACGCGGCCGGCGAGAAGCACGAGTACAGCAGCCACTCGTCGGCCCGGAACGGCGCGTGGAACCACATCGCGTGGTCCAGGCTCGCCATCTGCAGCCCGGTCCGGGGCACGTCGTGGCGGGCGACGACCGACCCCAGCAGGGTCAGGTCGCTGGCGTAGGTGAGCAGGCACACGTGCAGCAGCGGGTCGTCGGGCAGCTCGCCGTCGGCGCGCAGCCACAGCCGCATCGGGTCGTCGGACGGACCGGGGTGGTCCTGCGACCAGGACGGCTCGTCGATCAGCCGGATGTCCAGCGGGCGCGGCAGCCCGGCCATCCAGCCTCCGTCGCCGCGGGCGGCGCGGGTGCCGAGGTCGTCGACGGCATCCGGCGCGGGGACGTCCGAGGGCATCGGCTGGGAGTGCTCCAGGCCGTTCTGCGGCAGCTGGAACGACGCCGACAGCGAGAATATCGGCTCGCCGCGCTGGATGGCGAGCACCCGGCGGGTGGTGAACGACCGGCCGTCGCGGACCCGCTCGGTCTCGTAGACGATCGGGATGCTCGGGTCCCCGGGCCGGATGAAGTAGGCGTGCAGCGAGTGGACGCCCCGCTCGGCCGCCACCGTGCGGCCCGCGGCGACCAGCGCCTGGCCCGCGACCTGCCCGCCGAACACACGGGGCAGCGACACCGGCGGGCTCACCCCGCGGAAGAGGTTGTCCTCCAGCCGCTCCAGGTCCAGCAGTGCGACCAGGTCGTCGAGGACGGCCTGGCCGCGCGGTTCACCGTCGGCTGCGGTCTGCGCGGTTGCGGATTCGGCACTCACGGTCGGTGAGTATGCCCAACCGGCCTCAGGCGTGGTCGTTCTCGCCCAGGCGGTGCACCCGGATCAGGTTGGTCGAACCGACCGTGGAGGGCGGCGACCCGGCGACGACGACCACCAGGTCACCCGGCTTGAACCTGCCGATCGACAGGATCGCGTGGTCGACCTGGCGGATCATCGCGTCGGTCGAGTCGACCTTGTCGACCAGGAACGTCTCGACGCCCCAGGTCATCGCGAGCTGACTGCGCACCGCGGGCTCCGGGGTGAACGCCAGCAGCGGGAGCCGGGTGTGCAGCCGGGCCAGGCGGCGGACCGTGTCACCGGACTGGGAGAACGCGACCAGCGCCCGCGCCGAGAGCCGCTCGCCGATGTCGCGGGCGGCGTAGGACAGCACGCCACGCTTGGTGCGGGGCACGTGGTTGAGCGGCGGCACGTCGGCCGGGCCCGCCTCGACGGCCTCGACGATCTCGGCCATCGTCCGCACGGTCTTGATCGGGTAGCGGCCGACGCTGGTCTCACCGGAGAGCATCACGGCGTCGGTGCCGTCGAGGACGGCGTTCGCCACGTCGGAGGCCTCGGCGCGGGTCGGGCGCGAGCTGGTGATCATCGACTCCAGCATCTGGGTCGCGACGATGACCGGCTTGGCGTTCTCCCGTGCGATCTGCACCGCGCGCTTCTGCACCAGCGGCACGTTCTGCAGCGGCAGCTCCACGCCCAGGTCACCGCGGGCGACCATGATGCCGTCGAAGGCGAGCACGACGGCCTCGAGGTTGTCGACGGCCTCCGGCTTCTCCAGCTTCGCGATCACCGGGACGCGGCCGGCGCCGGTGTTGTCCATGATCTTGTGGACGAGGTCGATGTCCGCGGGGCTGCGCACGAACGACAGCGCGACGACGTCGACCCGCAGCGACATCGCGAACTCCAGGTCCGCGATGTCCTTGTCCGACAGCGCGGGCACCGAGATGTTCATCCCGGGCAGCGACAGGCCCTTGTTGTCCGAGACGGGGCCGCCCTCGGTCACTCGGCAGACCACGTCGTTGCCGTCGACGGCGACGACCCGCAGGCCGACCTTGCCGTCGTCGACGAGTAACCGGTCGTCGACCTGGGCGTCCTGGGCGAGGCCCTTGTAGGTGGTGGAGACCCGGTCGGGGGTGCCGGCCACGTCGTCGACCGTGATCCGCACCTCCTCGCCGGTCGCCCACTCGGTGGGCCCGTCGGTGAAGCGGCCGAGCCGGATCTTCGGGCCCTGCAGGTCGGCGAGGATGCCGACGGCGCGCCCGGTCGAGTCGGCGGCGTCGCGGACCATCTCGTAGACGCGCTTGTGGTCGGCGCGGTCCCCGTGGCTGAAGTTCAGCCGGGCCACGTCCATGCCCGCTTCCACGAGGTCACGGATCCGGTCCGGGGTCGCCGTGGCCGGACCGATGGTGCAGACGATCTTGGTTCGACGTGTCACGGCTATCAGGGTAGCGCTGTCTGGAACGATCAGGACGACGGGAACCCGGCCTGTCGGCGTCCGGTTCGACGGTGTTCATCCCGGCGGTCACCGGTGGAGCAGACTGGGGGCGTGCGTGTCCAGCCGTTCGTCCTGTCGGTCCTGTTGAGCCTGGTGGTCCTGTTCACCCCGGCGTCCGGGGTCCCGACGGCACCTCCGGGCACCGACAAGGTCGTCCACCTGCTGCTGTTCGCGCTGCTGGCGTGGACCGGGCGGGCCGCCGGGATCCGGGTGTGGCAGCTGCTGGGCGGGCTCGTCGTCTACGCCGCGGCGTCGGAGGTCGCGCAGGCGCTGCTGCCGATCGGGCGCAGCGGGGACGTCCTCGACGCGCTCGTCGACGTCGCCGGGGCGGCGCTCGGGGTGGGGCTGGCCGTGCTGGTGGCGCGCCGCCGGCCGGGCCGCGAGACGTCGTCGCGGCTCTGAGGCGGACCGGTCCCCACGGCCGCCCGTGGGACCCGGTCGGGTCGGCTCAGCCGGAGGGGCGCTGGGTGGCGTCGGCGAAACGGGCCAGGGTCGCCGCGATCGCCCGGGTGTAGCGGTCCAGCTTCACGGTGTCGACGTTGCCGATCCGGTCGCAGGCCGAGTGGTAGCAGCCGTCGTAGGCCCGGCCCGGTTCACCGCCCCAGAGCTGGGCCTGGGAGCGGGACTTGGTGTCCTCGTCGCCGGTGACCGCGCCCGCGACCGGAATGCCGACCTCGGCGAAGGGGCCGTCGTCGTCGCCGTAGAGGCCGATGGTCTCGGGCTGCGGGGCGCCCGCCGCGGCCAGCTCCTCGGCCAGCACCGAGGCGACGACGCCGGACCCGGGCGGGCCCCGCTCCTCGTCGTCCTCGCCGCGGCCGCCCTGCACGAAGTAGCCGCCGTTGGGCGAGCCGAGCATGTCGGCGTTGAGGTAGAGCAGGTGGTGCTCGCGCTCCTCCTCCGACAGGGACCGCACGTAGCCGGTCGAGCCCTGCAGGTCGTCCTCCTCCGAGCCCCAGAACCCGAAGGAGACGGTGGCGCCGACGCCCGGCTGCGGGCCGAGCGCGGTCGCCGCGGCGAGCAGCCCGGCGATGCCGCTGCCGTCGTCGTTGATGCCGGGGCCGGCCTGAACGGAGTCGAGGTGGGCGCCGGCGAGCACGATCCGGGCGGAATCGCCGCCGCGGGTGCGGGCGACGACGTTGCGCAGCTCGCGGCCGTCCCCGGCGTCGTAGGTGGGGGTGGTGACGTCGAAGCCGGCGTCGCGCAGCACGCCGGCGACGTAGTCGACCGTCGCGTCGTAGCCGGGGGTCCCGGCGGCGCGGTTGCCGCCGTTGTCGTCGGCGATGCGTTCCAGGGCCCGCAGGTGCGGCACCGCGGCCTCGCCGGTCGCGGCGCCTGTGACCTGCTGGGACAGCGCCCCGGCGGGCGGCGGCGCGGTGGCGG
>NZ_WWFY01000749.1:0-16104 GCF_009864975.1 Pseudonocardia sp. SID8383 | reverse complement strand
GACGGCGACGACGGCGTCGCGGGCGATCCGCACCGGTCCCGACCGGGTGTGCACGACGACCGCGTCCGGCCCGTCGGGCGTCAGCTCGCCGACCGCGTCGGTCAGCCGGGGCCCCGGTGCGCCCTCGGGCGCGATGCGGTGGCGCAGCGCCACCCTCCGCCCGGCCAGCTCGTCCAGCATGAACCCGACCACCTCACTCCTGCCCCGCCCGGGGGCGCGGGTTAACCTGCGGGCGTCCCAGTTTGACCGGGCACCCTTCCACCACATGATCTCCGGGTGCCCGCTGCTCCGAGTGGAGGACCACCGAAGTGACCTACGTGATCGCCGAACCCTGCGTCGACCTGCTCGACAAGGCGTGTATCGAGGAATGCCCGGTGGACTGCATCTACGAGGGTGGACGGATGCTCTACATCCACCCCGACGAGTGCGTCGACTGCGGGGCCTGCGAGCCGGTCTGCCCCGTCGAGGCCATCTACTACGAGGACGACGTCCCCGACCAGTGGGCCGCCTACACCAAGGCCAATGTGGACTTCTTCGACGAGCTGGGCTCGCCCGGCGGCGCCTCGAAGCTCGGCAAGGTCGACCGTGACGTGGAGCCGGCGAAGAGCCTGCCCCCGCAGGAACACGACGAGTGAGCAGGCTCGACCTCCCCGATTTCCCCTGGGACTCGCTGACCGGTGCGCGTGAGCGCGCGGCGGCGCACCCGGACGGCATCGTCGACCTGTCGGTCGGCACCCCGGTGGACCCGGTTCCCGGGGTGCTGCGCGACGCGGTGGCCGGGCCGGCCGCCGCCGAGCCCGGTTACCCGACGACGCACGGCCCGGCGTCGCTGCGCGAGGCGGTCGTCGCCTCCCTGCAGCGGCGCTTCGGGGTGTCCGGGGTCGACCCGGCCGCGGTGGTGCCCACGATCGGCTCGAAGGAGCTGGTCGCGTGGCTGCCGACGCTGCTGGGCCTCGGCGCGGGCGACACCGTCGTCATCCCGGAGCTCGCGTACCCGACCTACGAGGTCGGGGCGCGGCTGGCGGGGGCCGGGCACGTCCGTTCCGACGGCCTCACCGCCGCGGGTCCGGCCCGGGTCCGGCTGGTGTGGCTCAACTCGCCGTCGAACCCCACCGGCCGGGTCCTGCCGGTCGAGCACCTGCGCAAGGTCGTGACCTGGGCACGGGAGCGGGGCGCGGTCGTCGCCTCCGACGAGTGCTACCTCGGACTGCCCGGCGACTCCGACCCCGCCCCGCGGTCGGTGCTGCACCCCGACGTCTGCGACGGCGACACCACCGGGCTGCTGGCCGTCCACTCGCTGTCGAAGGTGTCGAACCTCGCCGGGTACCGCGCCGGGTTCGTCGCGGGGGACCCGACGCTGGTGTCGGGGCTGCTGGAGGTCCGCAAGCACGCGGGCATGATCGTGCCGCGTCCGGTGCAGGCCGCGCTGGAGGCGGCCGTCTCCGACGACGCGCACGTCGCTGAGCAGGCCGCCCGCTACGACGCCCGTCGTACCCGCCTGCGGGCCGGGCTGGAGAAGGCCGGGCTGACGGTCGAGCACTCGCAGGCCGGTCTCTACCTGTGGGCGAGCGCGGACGAGCCGTGCCGCGAGACCGTGGACCGGCTCGCCGGCCTGGGGATCCTCGTCGCACCCGGTGAGTTCTACGGACCCGCCGGTGCCCAGCACGTCCGGGTCGGGCTGACCGCGCCGGACGAGCGGATCGACGCCGCGGTCGAGCGGCTCGGCGCGGCCTGACCGTCGCCGTCGTTGCGATAGGCAAGGATCCCGGGAGAGGATCGCCCCGGTAGCGACGAGGCCGGTGCAGCGAGCCGGCAGGCGAAGGAGCCGTCGAATGCAGGCACCGCGTCCCGGTGGTCGGAACCTACCCGGGGGCGCCGGGCCTGGCGCCCCCGTGGCCCGGTCCCGGCCGGTCATCCGGCCCGCCCTGGTCCTGCTCGGGGTGCTGGCGCTCGCGGTCAACCTGCGGGCCGGGCTCGCCGGGTACCCGCCGCTGCTGGAGACCGCGCGGGCCGACCTCGGGATCGGGGCGGGCGCGGCCGGTCTGGTGCAGGCCGGCGCGGTGTTGATGATGTCGGTGGGCTCGTTCGGCGCCGCCGCCGTCGCCGTCCGGGTCGGCCGTGAGCGGCTGCTCGGCGTCGCCGTGGCGACGATCGCGGTGGGCAGTCTGCTGCGGTCGGTGATGGCGCTGTCCGCGCTGGTCGGTGGCTCGGTGCTGGTCGGGCTCGGCATCGGGGTGTCCGGGGTGCTGCTCACCGGGGTTGTCAAGGAGCATCTGGCCGAGCGTGCGGGTGCGGTGACCGGTGCCTACGTCGTCTCGATGATGATCGGTGCGACGGTCGCGTCCGCGGTCGCGGTGCCGCTGGCCGTCGCGCTCGGCGGCTGGTCGTGGTCGCTCGCGGTGTGGGCGGTGCCCGCGGTGCTCGCCGTCGCGGTGTGGATCCCGGTCGCGAGCCGGATCGGTCACGCCCGGCGGGAGCCCGTGGGCGCCCCGGAGGCGACCGGCGACGGCCCCTCGCTCGCCGAGGAGGTCCGGGTCCGGCACGACCCGTTCGCCCGCCGTGTCGCCTGCTACCTGGCCGGGACGTCGACGATCTTCTACGGCTGGCTGACCTGGCTGTCGCCGTTCTACGAGTCGCAGGGCTGGTCGCCCCAGGGGGCCGGGCTCCTCCTCGCCGTGTGGAGCATTGCTCAGATCCCGTCCGCGCTGCTGTTCCCGGCCGCGGCCGAGCGACGACGCCGGTGGCGGTTCTGGGCGGCGCTGTCCGTACTCAGCTCGGCCGCCGGGACGCTGGGGGTGCTGCTCGCCCCCGCGCAAGGGACGCCACTGCCGTGGCTGTGGGCGATCCTGATCGGGATCGGGGTCGGCGCCGGGTTCCCGCTGGGACTGACCGTGATCGCCTGGCGGACGCCGACCCCTGCCCGCAGCGCCGCCGTCAGCGGCTTCGGCCTCGGTATCGGCTACCTCTCCGCCGGGGTGGGACCGCTGGTGATGGGCCTGGTCATCGACTCCGCCGGGTTCCCGGCCGCGATCGCGTTGCTTCTGATCGGCGCCGCGCTGCAGGGCGGCGCGGTGGTCAGGATCGGGGACCGTCCGCGCTGAGCGGGCGCCGTCTCAGAGCGCCTCGGCCTGCTCGGCCAGACGTTCCCACGCGGCCCACCACTGCTCGCGCAGCGCCTCGGCACGGGCCCGCTCCCGCTCGACCAATCGGCCGCCGACGAAGACCTCGTGGGCGTCGGGGCCGGGGCCCAGCTCGTCGAGCAGGGCGCGGATGCGGTGCTCGGCGACGCAGGCGTCCTGGTGGTCCCCCAGGACCTCCTGCAGTCCGGCGGCGGCCTTCAACATCCGGCGGACCTGACGGGCGTCGTCGGTGCGGGACCCGTCCGCGTCGCGCATCGCCGGTTCGACGAGTTCACCGGTGTAGCGCAGCCGCTTGGTGCGGATCCGCAGGTCGTGCAGGGTCATGTCCGGCGGGTTCGGCCCGGCCCGGCGCACCGCCTTGACGAGCTTGCGGGTCTCGGCGCGGACCAGCTCGATCAGTTCGGGGCGGGCGACCTCGTCCGGCGGCTCCGGCAGCGGAGCGGAGACGGCCTCGACCAGCGAGCGACGCAGTGCCGCGTGCCGGTCGGAGTCGAGCTCGTCGAGCATCTCGGCCCGCGCACCGACCCGCTCGGCCTCCAGCACCGCGATCAGTCGCTCACCGGCGGCCAGTTCGGCCGACGGCAGCGTGGCCACCTCACCGCGGAGGCGGGCGATCATCACGTCGAGGTCGCGCACCGGGCCGAGCGCCCGGCCGAGCCGGCCGAGCTCGGCGCGCAGCAGGTCCGCCCAGGTGTGCTCGAGCAGGGGGCGGGCAGCCTTGAGCGCCGCCCGCATCCGCCGCACGGAGACCCGCATCTGGTGCAGGTCCTCGATCTCGGATCCGTCGCGCACACCGGGCTCGTGCCGCAGCATCGCGCGCAGCCGCTTGTCCAGCAGCGCGCGGACGTGCGCCACCGGCGGGTCCTGCGGTCCCGCGGTCAGCGGCTCACCGAGGTCCGCAGCGCCGTAGAGGTTCCCCGGAGGCTGTGCAGCCCCGTCCATACCCACCATGTCCCTGCCGTCCTGCTTCTGTGGGTCGTTCCGCCGCGAACCGCTGCCGGGCCGTCAGTTGGCGTGCAGCGCTGCGTTGAGGGCGATGCCGTCGCCGGTACGGGCCAGCGCCTCGACCGCGCCGGACACCGAGTTGCGGCGCAGCAGCAGCCCGTTCTGACCGGACAGCTCGCGCGCCGCGGTGGTGCTGCCGTCGGGCAGCGTGACCTTGGTGCCCGCCGTGAGGTAGAGACCGGCCTCGACCACGCAGTCGTCGCCGAGGGAGATGCCCAGGCCCGCGTTCGCGCCGAGCAGACAGCGGCGGCCGATCGAGATGACCTCCTTGCCGCCACCGGACAGCGTCCCCATGATCGAGGCACCGCCGCCGACGTCCGAGCCGTCCCCGACGACGACACCGGCGGAGATCCGGCCCTCGACCATCGACGCGCCGAGAGTGCCGGCGTTGAAGTTGACGAAGCCCTCGTGCATGACGGTCGTGCCCTCGGCGAGGTGCGCGCCGAGCCGGACGCGGTCGGCGTCACCGATGCGGACGCCGGCAGGGATCACGTAGTCGACCATCCGCGGGAACTTGTCGACATGGGTGACGGTCACCGGGCCGCGGCCGCGCAGCGTCGCCCGGGTGAGCTCGAACCCGGGCACCGGGCACGGGCCGTGGTTGGTCCAGACGACGTTGGTGAGCAGCCCGAACTGGCCCTCGAGGTTCACCTGGTGCGGCTGGACGAGGCGGTGGCTGAGCAGGTGCAGCCGCAGGTAGACGTCGGCGGCATCGGCGGGCGCGTCGGCCAGCGAGGCGATCTCGGTGCGCACGACCTCGGTGCGGACTCCACGCAGCTCGTCGGTCCCGACGAGGTGCGCCAGGTCGACGGCGTCGTCGGACGAGCCCCCGGCCAGCACCGGCGCCGGGTACCAGACGTCGAGGACGGTGCCGTCGGTCGTGACCGTGGCCAGGCCGGTTCCGGAAGCGCCTTCGCGGCGGTACTCGGTGCTCACGGGCCCCGAACCTACCGTCCCGCCGTCGCCCACGGCACGCCGCGGTGGGTGCGCCGGGACACGTCCTCATGATCGGCTGCCCGTGCCGAGAGCAGCAGGGCCGCGGCCTGCAGATAGCGGAGCACCGCGGTCGGCGCGAACGGCGGCGGTGGCGGGTCGGGCAGCCGCCCGCACGCCCGGCAACGGGCCTGCATCATCATCCAGTGCTCGATGGTCGGCGGTGGCGGCACGGTGCGGAACTGCGCGACCCGCACCTCCCACACGCTGCGCCGCCGCATCGCATCGCGCAGCGGCCGGTCCCGGTGGAACGTCTCCGGCGGTCGGGCGCAGCCGTACCGGTCGCCCCACCACTCACCGGGCAGCGGGTCGAGGATCACGTCCAGATGCGACGGGAACCTGCGCCCCGCCCCGTCCCGCAGGTCACCCGGCGGGTCCTCCATCGGTGGCACCCGCCGGTTCTCCGCGTCGACGACGACCAGCCGCAGCCCCGCGACCGACAGGATCGCGGCCAGCGTGTCCAGCGCCGGCGCGAGCGACCGGCTCTCGATCCGGGCGATCGTCGACGGCGCCAGCCCCGTCCGCTCCGCGAGCTCCCGCTGCGACAGGTCCGCGCTGCGCCGCACCCGCCGGACCAGGCCGGACAGATCCGGGACGACGATGTCGACCGGCGCCGTCGGCGGCTCCGCGGGCAGCCGGTCGCCCTCGATGATGTCCATGCACCGACCCTGCGTCCGCGAGCCGGGAATGCGCCGGCGACCTGCGAACCTGTGGACAACTCGCGCACTTGTGGACAGCCGGGCCGTCGCCGGTGCCGGCGATGATCGACGCGGCGGGCCGCGGCCCGATCGGTCGTCCGGAGGTGGCCGTCCGTGCGTCGCTTTGCTCTGCTCACCGATACGCAGCGGGCAGGCTGGGGACGGCCCCCAGGAGGCGGACGGAGACCGTTCACGCCCCCGACCCTGCCCCGATCCGGGTCCGACGGGAGGGGCGCGAGAGGCGCCCGTGGGCCCGTGCTGCGTATCGGTGAGCAGAGCAAAGCCACGACCAAGGAGCCCACCCCCCGGCGACGCGGCACGGGGCCGGGGCGTCGATCCGGCGCCGCGGCGGTCGGTCCGGAGTGCCCGGGCACGGCCGGGTCGCGGGGGAGGGGCGCCCGGGCGGGTCGGTAGCGTCGGGCCGGTGACGACGACGCTGCCCGCGCTGGACCTCACGTCCGACCCGGTGACCCTGACGGCCGCAATGGTCGACATCGCCAGTGTGTCCGGTGACGAGCGGCGACTCGCCGACGCGCTCGAGGCCGCGCTGCGGACCCAGGCACCGCACCTGGAGGTGCTGCGGTCCGGTGACGCGGTGCTCGCGCGCACCGATCTGGGGCGTCCGCACCGCGTGCTGCTGGCCGGGCACATCGACACCGTGCCGATCGCGGACAACGTGCCGTCGCGCCGCGCCGACGGGATCGTGCACGGCTGCGGCACCTCGGACATGAAGTCCGGCGATGCCGTCTTCGCGCACCTCGCGACCACGCTGGCCGAGCCGAGGCACGACCTCACCCTGGTCTTCTACGACTGCGAAGAGATCGAGGCGGAACGCAACGGGCTCGGCCGCATCGAGCGCGAGCACCGGGACTGGCTCGACGCCGACCTCGCGATCCTCGGCGAGCCCACCGACGGCACCCTCGAGGCCGGCTGCCAGGGCACCCTCCGCGTCGAGCTGCGGGCCTCGGGACGACGCTCGCACTCGGCGCGGTCCTGGCTGGGGGACAACGCGATCCACCGGGCCGGGGAGATCCTCTCGCGGCTGGCGGCGTACCGGCCTCGGTGGGTGGACATCGACGGCTGCGAGTACCGCGAGGGTCTGCAGGCCGTGCGGATCGGCGGCGGGGTCGCGGGCAACGTCGTCCCCGACGAGTGCGTCGTCACCGTGAACTTCCGGTTCGCCCCGGACCGGTCCGCCGAGCAGGCCGTCGAGCACGTCCGAGAGGTGTTCGACGGGTTCCCCCTCGTCGTCACCGACCTCTCGCCGGGAGCGCTGCCGGGCCTGTCCGCGCCGGCTGCCGCGGAGTTCGTCGCCGCGACCGGGGCGGTACCGCGGGCGAAGTACGGCTGGACCGACGTCTCCCGTTTCGCCGCGCTGGGCATCCCGGCGGTCAACTACGGGCCCGGCGACCCGAACCTCGCCCACACCCGCGAGGAGCACGTCGCCGAGGACGCGATCACCGCCTGCACCGCGGTGCTGCGCCGCTACCTCGCGGGCCACCCCGCCTGACCGGAGCCGGCCGGGCCCGCGGCGACGACCCCACCGGCGGGGCCGGGTCGTCGCCGCCCGAATACCGTGATCGTCATGGCCGACGAGAACGCCGATCCCCGGACGCTGCACGAGAAGCAGCCCGAGAAGCAGCGTGGCCCGGTGGTGCTGCGCGGCGAACGCAGCATCGAGCCGACCACCACCGACCAGCGGCTGCTCGACTCCCGGGGCCCGGCCGACTGGGTGCACACCGACCCGTGGCGGGTGCTGCGGATCCAGGCCGAATTCGTCGAGGGGTTCGGGATGCTCGCCGAACTCCCGCGCGCGGCGACCGTGTTCGGCTCGGCCCGCACGCAGGCCGGCTCCCCGGAGTACGAGCTGGGCCGCGAGCTCGGGGCGCGGCTCGCCGGAGCCGGGTTCGCCGTCATCACCGGGGGCGGCCCGGGCGCGATGGAGGCCGCGAACCGCGGTGCCTCCGAGGCGGGCGGGCTCTCGGTCGGGCTCGGCATCGAGCTGCCGTTCGAGCAGGGCCTGAACCCGTGGGTCGACCTCGGGATCAACTTCCGCTACTTCTTCGCCCGCAAGACGATGTTCGTGAAGTACTCGCAGGCGTTCGTCTGCCTGCCCGGCGGGTTCGGCACGCTCGACGAGCTGTTCGAGGCGCTCGTCCTCGTGCAGACCAAGAAGGTCACGAAGTTCCCGGTCGTCCTGCTCGGCAGCGACTACTGGGGCGGCCTCTACGACTGGATCGCCAAGACCGTCCTCGCCGACGGCAAGATCGGAGAGAAGGACCTCGACCTGCTGCACGTCACCGACGACATCGACGACGCCGTCGACGTGGTCAACGAGGCCTACCACGCCTGGGAGGAGACGCACTGATGGCCGGTCCGGAGCCCGGGTTCGCCGTCTGCGTCTACTGCGCCAGCTCCGACGGCGTCGCCCCGCACTACCTCGAACTCGCCCGGGAGGTCGGCCGTGCCGTCGCCGCCCGCGGCTGGACGCTCGTGTCCGGCGGGGGCCGCAAATCGATGATGGGTGCGGTCGCTGCCGGCGCCCGGGAGGCAGGCGGCCGCACCGTCGGGGTCATCCCGCGGTCCATGGTCGAGCGCGAGTGGGCCGACCACGACAGCGACGAGCTGCTCGTCGTCGAGAGCATGCGCGAGCGCAAGCAGCAGATGGAGGATCGTGCCGACGCGTTCCTCGCGCTGCCCGGCGGCATCGGGACCTGTGAAGAGCTCTTCGAGGTCTGGACGGCCGGGTCGCTCGGCCTCCACGGCAAGCCGGTCGTGCTGCTCGACCCCGACGGCCACTGGGACGGCCTCGTCGACTGGGTCGCCGGCCTCGCCGACCGCGGGTTCGCCTCACGGGCCCCGATCGAGCGGCTGCGGCAGGTCCGCGGCGGCGACTCCGCTCCGGCCGACCCCGCCGGGCTGGCCGGCGCGGCGCTCGACGAGTGCGCCCGTCCGCTCACCTGAGCCCGTGACCCTCTCCGCCCGGCTCGCCGCCCGCAAGGACGGCCGTCGCATCGCCGTCGTCCTGCCCGCCCTGGACGAGGAGGCGACGGTCGGTGCGCTCGTCGCCGGACTGACCCGGCTGTGCGAGGGCCCGTTCCCGCTGGTCGACGACCTCGTCGTCCTCGACTCCGGGAGCACCGACCGCACCGCGGAGTACGCCGCGGCGGCCGGGGCACGGGTGCTCGGCCGCGAGCGGGCGGTGCCCGGCGTCCACGTGCTGCCGGGCAAGGGCGAGGCGATGTGGCGCGCCGTCGTCGCCCTGGGGAACGGGCCGCGCCCGGCCGACCTGGTCTGCTTCGTCGACGCCGACCTCGTCGACCCGCACCCCGAGCTCGTCGAACGGCTCCTCGCGCCGCTGCTCACCCGGCCCGGGACCGCGCTGGTCAAGGGCTACCACCGGCGTCCGCTCACCGGCCCCGGCGGCCCCGGTGGTGCCTGCGGCCCCGACGACGCGAGCGGGCACGAGGGCGGCCGCGTCACCGAGCTGCTCGCCCGCCCCCTGCTCGCCGCGCTCCGCCCCGGGCTGCGGCACGTCCGCCAGCCCATCGGGGGTGAGTACGCCGCCACCCGCGAGCTGCTCGACCGGCTCCCGTTCGCGACCGGCTACGGCGTCGACATCGGCCTGCTGCTCGACACCGACGCCGACACCGTCGTCGGCGGGACCGCGGCCATCGCGCAGGCCGACCTCGGCGTGCGCCGGCACCGCAACCGCCCGCTGCACGAGCTCGGCCGCACCTCCCGCGAGGTCCTCGCCACGGCCCTGGCCCGCTGCGGGGTCGAGGACTCCGGCGCCGCACTCACCGCGTTCCTCCCCGACGACGTCCTCCCCGGCCACGTGCACACCGGCCACGGCGCGGAGACGGAATGGCGCACCGAGACCCGTCCGCTGCGCCAGGTGGACCGGCCCCCACCGGGCCGGGTGCGCGACGGAGGGTCCGCCGAGCCGGTGGTCGCACCCGCCGCCCGCGTGGGGTGAGACCCGTCGTCGGACCGGCGTGATGAGATGGCGGCATGGGGACCGCCCTCGCGTACGTGCTCGTGCTGGCCGGCGTCGCCGCGCTGGTGTTCGTGTTGGCGGCCGCGGTCTTCGGCCGCGGGGAGGAGCTCGCCCCGCTCGCCCCGGACGCGACACCCACCCGGCTGCCCGCCCGCGAGGTCTCCGGAACCGACGTCCGCGACCTGCGTTTCCAGCAGGTGCTGCGCGGATACCGGATGGCTGAGGTGGACTGGGCACTCGACCGGTTGGCCGGCGAGCTGGACCGGGTCCGGACCGACCGGCACGAGCTGGCCGACCGGGTGGCCCGGTTGGAGGCGACGATCGCGCGGATGCGCGCCGAGGAGGACCCGGGTGACGAGCAACGACGGCAGTGGTGACGGCGGTACCGCAGGCAGGAGCGGGGACGGCGGCGACGGCGGGGTCGGCGACCGCACCCCGGGCGTGCGCCCGGCCGGCGGCGGCCGGGTGGAGCTGACGGTCCCGGTCGACGTCAACGTGCCCGCCGACGTCCTGTGGGAGGTGGTCTCCGACCTCGAGGGCCAGTCGGACTGGATGCTCGGCACGACCGTCGAGATCACCGCGGGCGACGGCCGCTCGGTCGGCACCGAGCTGCGCGCGGTCACCGGGGTCGGGCCGCTCGCCGTCGCCGACACGATGCGGGTCACCGAGTGGACCGAACCGCCCGCCGGTGCGACGGGGGAGCGGCGGATCGTCGTCACCCACACCGGCGCCGTGATCCGCGGCGACGGCGTGTTCGTCGTCGTGGAGCTGGGCCCGGCGCGGTCGCGGTTCCTGTGGACCGAGCTGCTCGACCTGCCGCTCGGTGCGCTCGGCCGGTTCGGCTGGCCGCTGGTGCGCCCCGCGTTCCGTGCCGGGGTCGCGCACTCGCTGCGCGGGATGGCCGAGCGGACCGAGGACCGCTACCGGGCCGGCCGGTGACATCGCCCGACCCCGCGGCCCACGACGACCGCCCCCGCTGCGACTGGGCGCTCTCGGCACCGGACTACGTCGCCTACCACGACGACGAGTGGGGCCGCCCCGTCCACGGCACCGCGGCCTGGTTCGAGCGCATGAGCCTGGAGGCGTTCCAGTCCGGGCTGTCCTGGATCGTCGTGCTGCGCAAGCGCCCGGCGTTCCGCGAGGTCTTCGCCGACTTCGACCCGGACACGGTCGCCCGCTTCGGCGACGACGACGTGACCCGCCTCCTCGGCGACGCCCGGATCGTGCGCAACCGGATGAAGATCGAGGCCACGATCTCCAACGCCCGCGCCGTGCTCGACCTCCTCGACGCCGGTGACGACCTCGGCGCGTTCCTCGCCTCCTACGCACCCGACCCGGCCGACCACCCGCGCCCGGCACGGCTGTCCGACGTCCCCGGCTCCACGCCCGCGTCGACGGCGTTGTCGACGGCGCTCAAGAAGCGCGGCTTCCGGTTCGTCGGTCCCACCACCTGCTACGCACTCATGCAGGCGACCGGTCTGGTCGACGACCACGTCGCGTACTGCTGGCGTGCCGGGGCCGCCCCGGAGGGCCCGCGGCGGACCGGACCGGGGTCGCCGTAGCGTCGCCGGGCCGTTGCGCTGCGTGAACGCCGCGGGTATCGCTGCCGAGCCGTGATCGCCTCGGTTGCACCTCGGCGCCGGTGATGGGGGACAATGTGGTCCCACGGTCGGCGCGTGCCCCGAGCGCGCACCGGGGAACGACAGTTGTGGATGTTGACGGAGGACGGACGAATGGCCGCGATGAAGCCCCGCACCGGCGACGGGCCCATGGAAGTCACCAAGGAGGGCCGGGGCATCGTGATGCGCGTCCCGCTCGAGGGCGGCGGGCGTCTCGTCGTCGAGATGACCCCGGACGAGGCCACCGACCTCAGTGAGGCGCTGAAGTCGACCGTCGGCTGACGGCCGACGGAACGGACACGACGCGGCGGGGCCGGGGAACCGGTCCCGCCGTCGTCGTACCCGGGGCCTGGTGACGGGCCTCAGGCCACCGACTCGTAGACCTCCAGCGTCCGCCGGGCCATCTCGGCCCAGGCGAACTCGGCGACCGCGCGCTCCCGGCCCCGCTCACCCATCGTCGCGGCCCGCCGCGGGTCCGCGACCAGCGCGTTGACCGCCTCGGCCAGTGCCGCCTCGAACGCGGCGGTGTCGGCCGGGTCGTAGTGCGCGAGGAGGCCGGTCGCGCCGTCGTCGACGACCTCCGGGATCCCGCCGACGTCGGAGGCGACCACGGCCGTACCGCAGGCCATCGCCTCCAGGTTCACGATGCCCAGCGGCTCGTAGACCGAGGGGCACACGAACACCGTCGCCGCCGACAGCAGCTGGCGGACCTCGGCGGTGGCGAG
Source organism: Pseudonocardia sp. SID8383 (assembly GCF_009864975.1). NCBI lineage: Bacteria > Bacillati > Actinomycetota > Actinomycetes > Pseudonocardiales > Pseudonocardiaceae > Pseudonocardia > Pseudonocardia sp. SID8383. The sequence continues at coordinate 3,924 of NZ_WWFY01000749.1, read as the reverse complement.
CATCCGCTGGATCCACACGACGCCGTCGCGCGAGGCGGACAGCTCCGCCACCGCCCGCTCGGTCTCGGCCGCGATCTCCTTCGTGTCCGGGGCGCCCGCGCAGAGCACGACCTGCGCCGACGGGTCGAACCGGTGTGCCGCCGCGACCAGGTGCCCGAGGCCCTTCTGCCGGGTGATCCGGCCGACGAACACCACGAGCGGCCGGTCCGGGTCGACGCCGTGGGCGAGCAGCGCGTCGCGGGCCGGGTCGGGCGCGTAGAACTGCGTGTCGATGCCGTTGTGCACCACGTGCACCAGGTCCGGGTCGATCGCGGGGTAGGCGTTCAGCACGTCGCGGCGCATGCCGTGGGAGACCGCGATGACGGCGTCCGCCGCCTCGTAGGCGGTCCGCTCCACCCACGACGACAGCCGGTACCCGCCGCCGAGCTGCTCGGCCTTCCACGGCCGCAGCGGCTCCAGCGAGTGGGCCGTGACCACGTGCGGGCGCCCGTGCAGCAGGCCGCCGATGTGGCCCGCCATGTTGGCGTACCAGGTGTGGGAGTGCAGCACGTCGCAGCGCTCCAGCTCGGCGGCCATCGACAGGTCCACCCCGAGCGTGGTCAGCGCCGCGTTCGCCCCGTCCGGCAGCGGCGGCGCGGAGTGTGCGCGCGCGTCGGCCGGGGCGTTGCTGCCCGGTTCGGCGAAGCAGTGCACGTCGACGTCGACGAGCTCCCGCAGGGCGGGGACGAGATGTCCCACGTGGACTCCGGCGCCGCCGTAGACGGCGGGCGGGTATTCACGGGTGAGAAGGCCGACGCGCACGGGCCGGGACGCTACCGGGGTGGGCGGACGCGGCGCGAGGAGTCCGCCGGGCGATCGCTGCGTCCGATCCGGTCCGACCCTGCCCGGCGGGGCCGGACGTATGGCCCCGCCACCGGGCGCCCACTAGTGTTCACGCCATGCGACCGACCGCGTCCGGACGTCTTCCCGGAAGGGTTCTCGGCATCGTGCTGGCCGGTGGCGAGGGGAAGCGGCTCTGGCCGCTCACCGCGGACCGTGCCAAGCCCGCCGTCCCGTTCGGTGGCAACTACCGGCTCATCGACTTCGTGCTGTCCAACCTCGTGAACTGCGGGATGGACCGGCTGTGCGTGCTGACCCAGTACAAGTCGCACTCGTTGGACCGGCACATCTCGACGACGTGGCGGCTGTCGTCGGTGCTCGACCAGTACATCACCACCGTCCCGGCCCAGCAGCGGCTCGGCAGGCGCTGGTACACCGGCTCGGCGGACGCGATCTTCCAGAGCCTCAACCTGGTCTACGACGACCAGCCCGAGTACATCGCCGTGTTCGGCGCCGACCACGTCTACCGGATGGACCCGGCGCAGATGATCGCCCAGCACGCCGAGTCCGGCGCGGGCGTCACCGTCGCGGGGATCCGGGTGCCGCGGGCCGAGGCCAAGGCGTTCGGCTGCATCGCCTCCGACGAGACCGGCCGCATCACCGAGTTCCTCGAGAAGCCGTCCGACCCGCCGCACGTGCCGGACGACCCCGAGGTGACCTTCGCTTCGATGGGCAACTACGTGTTCACCACCGAGGCACTGCTCGACGCGCTGAAGGCCGACGCTGCGAACGCCGACTCCGACCACGACATGGGCGGGGACATCATCCCGGCGCTCGTCGCCAAGGGTGACGCGCACGTCTACGACTTCGCCGACAACGTCGTCCCCGGCGCCACCGAGCGCGACGCCGGCTACTGGCGCGACGTCGGGACCATCGACGCGTACTACGACGCGCACACCGACCTCGTCTCGGTGCACCCGATCTTCAACCTCTACAACCAGCGCTGGCCCATCCGCACCGCGATGCCCGCGCTGCCGCCGGCGAAGTTCGTCGAGGGCGGCATCGCGCAGGACTCGATCGTCGGCGCGGGCACGATCATCTCCGGGGCGATCGTGCGCCGGTCGGTCATCAGCCCGAACGTGTCGGTGTCGGGCGGCGCGGAGGTCTCGGACTCGGTCGTGCTGCCGGGCGCCCGGATCGGCCGGGGCGCGGTCGTGCGCCGTGCGATCCTCGACAAGAACGTCGTCGTCCCCGACGGCGCGCTGATCGGCGTCGACCTGAACCTCGACCGCAGCCGCTACACCGTCTCCAACGGCGGCGTCGTCGTCCTCGGCAAGGGCGTCACGGCGCAGTAGCGCCGACCTGCGGCTCCGCGCTCACCTGCGGTGTCGATGCCGCGTTCGCTCCGCTCACCTGCGGACGGCGCAGAGCATCCCGTCCGCGACCGGCAGCAGCGCCGACAGCAGGCGCTCGTCGTCGCGGACCAGCGCGGCGGTCTCGCGCAGTGCGGCCGTACCCGGACCGTGCACGGCACCGGGCTCGGCGACCCGGCCACCGTCGAGCACACCCTCCAGCACCAGCACCCCGCCGGGGCGCAGCAGCCGGATCGCCTCGGCCAGGTAGCCGGGGTACTCGGCGGGGACGGCGTCGGCGACGACGAGGTCGTAGCCGCCGTCGGTCAGTCGCGGCAGCACCTCCAGTGCCATCCCGTTGATCAGCCGCGCGCGCCCGGGTCCGTACCCGGCGGCGAGGAAGGTGCGCCGGGCCGAACGCTGCAGCTCCGGGTCGACGTCGATGGTGGTCAGCGTCCCGTCGCCGGCCATGCCGCGCAGGAGGTACAGCCCGCTCACCCCGGCTCCGGTCCCGATCTCGACGACGGCCCGAGCGGAGACCGTCGCGGCCAGCACCGACAGCGCCGCCCCGCCCGCCGCGGAGATGGGGTGCGCGCCCGCCGCCGTGCCCAGTGCGCGGGCCTCGCCGCACGCATCGTCCTCGGCGAGGTAGCCCTCGGCGTACGCGGCCGCCCCCGCGGGTGTGCTCATGGCGCAAGATTATCGCCGCATGATCCGTCGTCGGTTTCACAGACTTCTCTCAGACGGGTTTCACATCCTCCTCATGGGTGGCGGGCAGTCTGTGGTGCAACGAACGAAGCCTCGCGGCCGATCGACACCACGACACGGTCGCGACTCCACGGAGGTGCCCCGCCCCGATGTCCGCCCCTCGCGCAACCGACGACGCCCCGTTCCGGGACGCCGCCGCCGGTACCCGCCCCGGTGAGGGTGCCGACTGGACCCCGCCCACCTGGGACGAGGTCGTCCGGGAGCACGCCGACCGCGTCTACCGACTCGCCTACCGCCTGTCCGGCAACCAGCACGACGCGGAGGACCTCACCCAGGAGACCTTCATCCGGGTGTTCCGGTCCCTGGCGTCCTACAAGCCGGGCACCTTCGAGGGCTGGCTGCACCGCATCACCACGAACCTGTTCCTCGACATGGTCCGCCGCCGCGCCCGGCTGCGGATGGAGGGACTGCCCGAGGACACCGACCGGCTCCCGGGCGGTGGCCCCGAGCCCGAGACCGTGTTCGCGATCAACCACCTCGACCCGCACCTGCAGGCCGCGCTGGACGAGCTGCCCCCGGACTTCCGGGTCGCCGTCGTCCTGTGCGACGTCGAGGGCCTGTCCTACGAGGAGATCGGCGCCACCCTCGGGGTGAAGCTCGGCACCGTCCGCAGCCGCATCCACCGGGGCCGGACCGCGCTGCGGGCGTCGCTGGAGCGGCACCGCGCGGCCGCGGCGGAGGAGCAGGCGGTGGCATCCGACCGCGGTCCGGTGGCAGAGTTGGTCCCGTGACCGAGCGACGGCGTTTCCAGGTCGTCCCCCCGGACTGGGGGACGACCCACCTGACGCTCGAGGCGGTCGTCGCCTTCGTGGACGACGAGCTGGCCGCCGGCCCGCACGACCGCGCCACCCGCCACCTCGAGCGCTGCCCCGACTGCGCGGTGGAGGTCGCCGAGCAGCGGCGGGCCCGCACCGCGCTGCGCGGTGCCGACGCCCCCACGCTGCCGCCGTCGCTGATGTCGACGCTGCGCGCGATCCCGCAGGAC
>NZ_WWFY01000748.1:0-16490 GCF_009864975.1 Pseudonocardia sp. SID8383 | reverse complement strand
TCACCGCCCCCGGCAACGGGGCGGACGCCGAGTTCGTCGACGCCGCGGCCCCCGGCCCGCGCCGCCGGCGCCGCGCCGAGCCCGACGGACCGTTCGACCGGGTCATCGCACTCGTCGGGCCCGGCGTGGGCGTCGTGCGCCGCCGCCTCGGCATCCTCGACGCCGACCAGAAGGCAGCCCTCACCCCCGAGGAGCGCCGGACCCGGCGTCGCCGGCAGGTCGTGTACTCGCTGGTCGGGACGGCCGCGTCGATCGTGCTGCTGCCGCTGCTGCTGCTCGGGCTCGGCTGGCTGCTGTTCCCGATCCCCAGCACCGACGACGCGGTGCAGAACCAGATCGCCACCGTCTCCTACGCCGACGGCGGCCAGCTCGCCCGCCTCGTGCCCGAGCAGGGCAACCGGATCAAGGTCGGGATGGACGCCATCCCGGTGCCCGTGCGCGAGGCCGTGCTGGCGGCCGAGGACCGGTCGTTCTACTCGAACCCGGGCTTCGACTTCACCGGCATCCTGCGGGCGATGGTCAACCAGCTGACCGGCGGCGTCGGCGGCGGGTCGACGATCACCCAGCAGTACGTCAAGAACACCCTGGTGGGTAACGACGCGACGTACTGGCGGAAGTACAAGGAACTGATCGTCTCGCTGAAGGTCTCCGGGCAGAAGTCCAAGGACGAGATCCTCAACGACTACCTCAACGCCATCTACTTCGGCCGCGGCGCCTACGGCATCGAGTCCGCCAGCCTCGCCTACTACGGCAAGCCCGCGGCCCAGCTGACCCCCAGCGAGGGCGCACTGCTCGCCGGGATCATCCAGTCGCCGTCCAACTGGGACCCGGCGAACTCCCCGGACCGGGCGAAGCAGCGCTGGAACTTCGTCCTCGACGGCATGGCCGCCCAGGGCTGGATCTCCCAGGCCGACCGGCAGGCCGCCGTGTTCCCGCAGACCATCGCGCCGGAGAACACCTCGCGCTCGTCGTCGCTGACCGACGCCCGCGGCCACATCCTCAACGCGGTCCGCTCCGAGCTGGGCTCGCTGGGCATCTCCGAGCAGGCGTTCGCCCAGGGCGGCCTCCAGGTGACGACGACGATCGACCCGCAGCGCCAGCAGCAGCTCACCGACTCGGTCGAGCAGAAGCTGCGCGGCGAGCCGGAGCTGCTGCGCACCGGCGCGGTCGCGATCGACCCGCGCACCGGCGGCATCGTCGGCTACTACGGCGGGCCGAACGGCACCGGCCTGGACTACGCCCAAGTCATGAAGCAGCCCGGGTCGACGTTCAAACCGTTCGCCGTGCTCGCCGGGCTCCTGAACGACCCGCCGATCGGCCTGGGCACCACCTTCGACGGGTCCGAGCGGCCGGGGCTGCGCAACGCCGAGGGCGCCAACTGCCCGCGCTGCGACCTCAAGCAGGCGATGACGATCTCCAACAACGTCGTCTTCACCAAGCTCGCCGCACAGGTCGGGCCGCAGAAGGTCGCCGACGCCGCCCGCCTCGCCGGCATCACCGCGCCACTGGAGAACCCCGACGCGCGGCTCCCGCTGGGCAACAAGGAGGTCACGCCGGTCCAGCTGGCGTCGGCCTACGCCACCATCGCCGCGGGAGGTGTCTGGCACGCCCCGCACATGGTGTCCAAGGTCGTCGACTCCGACGGGCGGGTGCTCTACGAGTACCAGCCGGGCGAGGGCGAGCAGCGCTTCCCCGAGCAGGTGGCGCGCAACGTCGCCGAGGCGATGATGAACGTCGTCGACAACGACGGGCTGCAGCTGCCCGACGGGCAGGAGGCCGCCGGCAAGACCGGCACCGTCCAGTCCCGCTTCGAGGGCCAGAACAACGACGCCTGGTTCGCCGGCTTCACCCCCGGGATCGCGACGGCCGTGTGGGTCGGGACCGACCGCAACGACCCGATCCAGGACTCCGCGGGCCGCCCGATCAACGGCGCCGACCTGCCCGGATCGGTGTGGAAGGCGTTCATGTCCGACACCGTGCGCGCCACCGGCACGGCCGAGTTCCCCGCGTTCAGGCCGATCGGTGAGTCGCCCTCCACCCTGGCGCCCAACGAGCCGACCGCCCCGCCGACGCCGACGAGCACGCCGTCGGCCGAGCCCACGCCGGAGCCGACCGCGGACCCGGTGGCCCCCACCGATCCTCCGGCACCGGTCGAGCCGACCGGTGTCCCGGAGACGACCGGCGACCCGGTGCCCGCCCAGCAGGACGACACGCAGCCGGGCGCGGACGCGGGCCGCGCCGCCGACCCGACCGTCGGCTGATCCGCCCCGTTCGCGCCGCGGCCGGGCTACCGTGGACGGGTGACCGGTGACCATCACTTCGAGGTGGTGGCCTGGCGGGCGGACCGCAGGCTCACCCTCTACGTGCCGGGCATCGAGGCGTCGACCACCGTCGACGACCCCCGGGTGGCCGAGGACGCGGTGCGCGACCTGATCGCGGACCTCACCGGCGTCGACCGCGGGGTCATCACCTGCGACATCCGGCTCGGACGCCCCTGGCGGTCCGGGATCTGAGACCTCCCGGTCAGCGGGCCGGCGGCACCAGGATCGTCGCCGCCGCGGCGCAGACCGACTCGGTGAGTGCGTCGAGCACCGTGGTGCGGAGCTTCCAGTGCTGCCAGTACAGCGGGACGTCGAGATGCCGCTCGGCGTCGAGCAGCACGAGCCGCCCGGCGGCCGCGGCCTCCCGGGCCGGGCCGTCGGTGAACATCCCCCAGCCCAGACCCGCACGGATCGCGTCGTGGTAGCCGTCGGCGGCGGGCACCCGGTGCGCCGGGCCGGTGCACGGCCGGTGGGTGAGCCCGCGGACGAACCGCGTCTGCAACCGGTCCTTCGGCCCGAAGTCGACCCGCGGGGCGAGCGGGAACGCCTCGGCCGGGTCCCGCCCGGCGAACCACCGGTCGTACACCGGCCGGGCGGCGACGGGCCGGTAGCGGGTCGCGCCCAGCGGCCGGACCGTGCAGCCCTGCACCGGCGCGGACGACGTCGTGACCGCCCCGACCACCGAGCCCTCCCGGAGCAGGGCCGCGGTGTGCTGCTCGTCGTCGACGTGCAGGTCCAGCCGGACCCCGTACCGGGCGGCCAGCGGGACCACCGCGGACAGGAACCAGTGGGTCACCGAGTCCGCGTTCACCGCGATCGGCAGGTGCGTGCCCGCGGTGTCGGCGCTGCCGAAACCGGCCTCGACCTCCCCCTCGAGCACGGCGATCTGGCGGGCGAGCCGCAGCAGCGCGGCGCCCTCCTCGGTGGCGACGCAGGGGCGCGTGCGGCGCACCAGGATCCGGCGCGCCTGCCGTTCCAGGGCCTTGATCCGCTGGGACACCGCGGACGGCGTGATGGACAGCCGCGCGGCGGCGGCGTCGAACCCACCCTCCTCCACCACGGCGCTCAGGGTGGCGAGCCGCTCCCGGTCGTACATGAAGCGATTCTACAGTTCATGACGTTCTTTCAGTTGCTGACGTATTCCTGGCGCGGTCGGCCTAGCGTCGGTGACGTGAGTGTGCTGGCGGGATTCGGGACGGGACTGTCGCTGATCGCGGCGATCGGGGCACAGAACGCGTTCGTGCTGCGGCAGGGGCTGCGACGTGAGCACGTCCCGGCGGTGGTGGTGTTCTGCGTGCTGGCCGACCTGGTGCTGGTGACCGCGGCGGTCGCGGGCGTCGGGCTGGTCGTCGACCGGGTGCCGGGCCTGGTCGAGGTGGTGCGCTGGGGCGGCGTCGCGTGGCTGACCGGCTACGGCCTGCTGGCGCTGCGGCGCGCCCTGCGTCCCGCCGGTCTCGACACCGACGTCCGCGGCGCGGCGCGCCCGCTCGTGCCCGTCCTGGGGAGCGCCGCCGCACTGACCTTCCTGAACCCGCACATGATGCTGGACCTGCTGGTGCTCGGGTCGCTGGCCGCCGCGCACGGCGACGACGGCCGGTGGGCGTTCGGCGCCGGGGTGGTCGTGGCCAGCCTGACCTGGTTCTCCGGGCTCGGCTTCGGCGCGGCGCGGCTCGCGGGGCTGTTCGCCCGGCCGACGGCGTGGCGGGTGCTCGACGGCGTCGTCGCCACGGTGATGCTCGGCCTGGCGGTCGCGCTGGCCGCCGGGTGAGGAGTGGGGGTACAACATCGTCCATGTCCGCCGAGTACGTGCCGGGGCGGCCGCCCGCCGCACTGCGAGCGCACGTGCTGCGCTACCTCGGCTACCGCGAGCACGCCGCCGCTCCCCTGCGTCGTCGTCAGCCGCCGTCCGCCGGGACCGCGCTGATCCTGGGGCTGCACCCGCTGACGCTGTCCGGGCCGGCCGTCGGGACCGGGCCGGCGGCCGCGTTCGTCGGCGGCCTGAGCGACACCTGGGTGCTGACCGAGTTCACCGGCCCGCAGGCCGGGGTGCAGGTGGACCTGACCCCGGCGGCGACCTACACCCTCCTCGGCGGGCGGGCGCTGCCCGGCGGCACGGTGCCCCGCCTCGACGAGCTCGACGACCCCGTGCTCGCCGCGCTGCCCGCCCGCCTGGCCGCCGAGCCCACCTGGGACGGCCGATTCGACCTGGTCAGCGGACTGCTCGCGGACCGGCTCCTGGACGACCGGGCACGCCTCCCCGCACCCGAGGTGCGCTACGCCTGGGACCGGCTCAGCGCGACCGCGGGCCGGGTCGGCGTCGCGGAGCTGGCCGCCGAGACCGGCTGGAGCCGCCGCCACCTGCAGTCCCGGTTCCGGACCCAGGTCGGTCTCGCCCCCGGCACCGTCCGCCGGGTGCTGCGCTTCGCGCGCGCCGCGGAGCTGGTCGGGGGCGGGCGGGACCCGCTCGCGCTCGTCGCCGCCGAGTGCGGCTACGCCGACCAGCCCCACCTCTCCCGCGAGTTCCGGGCGCTCGCGGGGATTTCACCCGCCGCATTCCGCGCCGAACAGTTCCCATTCCTTCACGACGCACCGCCGCGCCCCGGTCAGGATGGTTCGTCATGAGCATCCACCCGACCCTCCGCTACGACGACCCCCGCGCCGCCATCGCATTCCTCACCACGGCGCTCGGCTTCCGGGAGGTCGCCGTCCACACCGGCGACGACGGCGGGGTCGCCCACGCCGAGCTCGCCTGGGACGACGGCGCCGACACCGGCGTCGTGCTGATCGGACCGCGCCGCGCCGGGGGCGACCGCTTCGACACCGGTCGGACCGTGGTCTACCTGACCTGCGACGACCCGGACGCGGTGCACGCCCGCGCGGCCGCCGCGGGGGCGGAGATCACCATGGCGCCGGTCGACCAGGACTACGGTTCGCGCGAGTGCGCCGTCGCCGACCCGGAGGGCAACACGTGGAGCGTGGGGACCTACCGGCCGTCCGCGGGGCGCCCGTGACCGCACGCCACCCGGACCCCGCCGACCCGCTGCCGTGGCTGCGGGAGATCTGCCTGTCCCTGCCCGAGGTGACCGAGAAGCAGAGCCACGGGTCGCCGTCGTGGTTCGTGCGGAGGATGTTCGTCTCCTACGCCGGGCACCACCACGGCCACCCGCACCTGGCGTTCTGGTGCGCCGCGGCGCCGGGTGTGCAGGCCGAGCTGGTCGCCGAGGACCCGGCCCGCTTCTTCCGGCCCGCCTACGTCGGGCACCGCGGCTGGCTCGGGGTGGTGCTCGACGGCACCGGCCCCGACGCCGCCGACCGCGACGAGATCACCGAGATCGTGACCGACGCGTGGCGGTGCGTGGCCCCGGCCCGGCCGGCCGGCCGGCTCGACAGCTGACCCAGGGCGCGGCGCCCGACCCGCGGACGGACCGGAGCAGCGAGGTCAGCAGCCGGGCGTGGTCGGCGTCGGCCTGGCTCGGGTCACGGCGCTCGTCCGCGACGGCGCCGGCGACGCGATGGCCGAGCAGAGCCGGCAGATCTTCGTCACGTGCACGGCCGGCCGCCTCGGACCACCCGACCATGATCACCGGTTGTGGAGGATGAGGCCCGCGTCGTGAACGGATCGCTCCACAACCGGTGATCTTCCGGCGCCGGTCGAGCCGAGGCGACGTCCGGTCGGGCGTCCGGGTACACCGCGGAGCCGGCCGGACCGCGGGGATGCGGTGCGGACGCCGGACGCTCGCACGGCACCTCACAGGGCCGACCGGCGCCGATGCCGGGCGGACGTCGCTCAGGCGTTCGCGCCGGTGACCGCCGAACCGGCCGGAGCCGGGGACGTGCGCTCCGCGGCCCGCGCCGCGGCCTTCTGCGGGCGACGGGCGCGCAGCCTCGCGAGCAGGCTCCCCTCGGGGCGCTCGGCCAGTGCCGAGGTGAACCGGTCGAGGAAGATCGCCACGATGACGACGGCGAGCCCGCCCTCGACGCCGGTCGCGATGTCGAGCTGGGTGACCGCGCTGACCACCGTCGTGCCCAGCCCGTCGGCACCGGCGAGGCCCGCGACGACCACCATGGACAGCGCCAGCATGATCACCTGGTTGACGCCGGCCATGATCGAGGGCAGTGCCATCGGCAGCTGGACCTCGCGCAGGATCTGGCGGGGGTGGGCCCCGAAGGCGTGCGCGGCCTCGACGACCTCGCCGTCGACGCCCCGGATGCCCAGCTCGGTGAGCCGGACCGCGGGCGCGATCGAGAACACGATCGTCGCGACGACGCCCGGCACCACACCGATGCCGAACAGCAGCACAACCGGGATCAGGTAGACGAACGCCGGGACCGTCTGTGCCAGGTCGAGGACCGGGCGCAGCGTCCGGCTCGCCGCGCGGCTGCGGGCGGCCCAGATGCCCAGCGGCACACCGATCGCCACCGCGATCAGCGCCGCGACGAGCACCAGGCCGAAGGTCTCCATCGTCTCGGTCCACAGGTCGAACGAGGACACGACGAGGAAGCCGACCAGGGTGAACACCGCGAACCCGACCCCGCGCACGAGCAGCGCGAGCGCCACGAGCAGCAGCAGCCAGACCCACCACACCGGGGCGGTGAAGATCGAGGTCACCGCCTCGACGACCGCGGTGATCGCGACCCCGACGGCGTCGAACACGACCCCGGCGTTCTGCAGCAGCCAGAGGATGAACGCCTCGACGTAGCTCCCGAACTCGAACCTGGGCATCAGGCGTTCCTCCCGTCGGCGGTGGCCTCGTCGTGGGTCGACAGGGCGGCGAGCACGGCACCGCGCGGGACGACGCCGGTGAGGCGGCCGTCGTCGACCACCGCGAGCGGGACCGGGTTGCGCCCGACCTGGTGCAGCAGGTCGATCAGGGGCCGGCCCGGTTCGGTGGTGCGGTACTCCTCGACGAGGGCGGACCGGTCGATGCCGGTGGCGCCCCGCCCCGCGGCGTGGCCGAGCCAGTCGTCGCGGACGACACCGAGGATGCGGTGGCCGTCGTCGACGACGTAGGCGCCGGTCGCCTCGGCCCTGCCCAGCCGCACGAGCACGTCGGCGGGGCGCTCGTCGAGGGTGACGGTGATGCGGGCCTCGCGGATCACGTCGGCGGCGGTGAGCACCCGGCTGCGGTCGACGTCGGAGACGAACTCGGCGACGTAGTCGTCGGCCGGGGACTCCAGGATCTGCGGCCCGGTGCCGACCTGGACGAGCCGGCCGTCCTTGAGCAGCAGGATGCGGTCACCGAGCAGCATGGCCTCGTTGAGGTCGTGGGTGATGAACACGATGGTCTTCTTGAGGTCCCGCTGCAGACGGACGAGCAGCTGCTGCATGTCGCGGCGGATCAGCGGGTCGAGCGCGGAGTAGGGCTCGTCCATCAGCAGCACATCGGTGTCGCTGGCCAGCGCCCGCGCCAGCCCGACGCGCTGCTGCATGCCGCCCGAGAGCTGGCCGGGCAGCGCGTCGGCACGGTCGCCGAGGCCGACCTGCTCGAGCGCCCACTCGGCCTTCTCGCGACGGGTGCCGGCGTCGACGCCGCGGATCTGCAGCCCGTACTCGGCGTTCTGCCGCACGGTGCGGTGCGGCAGCAGCGCGAAGTGCTGGAACACCATCGCGATCCGCTCGTTGCGCAGCGTGCGCAGGTCGGCGGCGCCGAGCGAGCCGAGCTCGCGGCCGTCGACGGCGATGCTGCCCGAGGTCGGCTCGATGAGCCGGTTCAGCAGCCGGACCAGCGTCGACTTGCCGGAGCCGGACAGGCCCATGATCACGAACAGCTCGCCGTCGCCGATGTCGAAGGACACGTCGTGCACGGCCAGGGTGGCCCCGGTGCGGCGCTGGATCTCCGGCCGGCCGAGTCCCTCGCCTGCCAGCCGCACGGCCTCGTCGGCGGCCTTGCCGTCGCCGAAGACCTTCGTCAGGTTCCGTACCTCGATCATGCTCCGGCTCCCACCCACTGGCGGACGCGGTCCGGGTGCGCGGCCACGTACTCGCGGGCCACCACCTCCACGTCCTGGTTGTCCACGTCGACCCGCTGGAGCATCTGCTCGACATCGGGCAGCGGCAGCTCGAAGCGGCGCAGCATCGCCGCGAAGCCGGGGCTGGTGCGGGCCAGCTCGGGGCTCGCCGCCGTCCAGGCCGAGTACGCCGGCATGGCGCAGGCGCCGTCGCCGGTGGTGTAGCAGTCGTCGCGGGCCGGGGTCGGCTCGGTCAGCTTGGTCAGCGCGAGCTCCTCGAAGATGTAGTGCGGCCGGTACAGGTAGACCAGGATCGGCTGGCGGCGCTCGTAGGCGCGGCGCAGCTCGGCGATCTGCGCGGCCTCGCTGGAGGTCACCTGCTCCAGGTCCAGCCGGTACCCGGCGAGGCGCTTCGCGTTGTACTCGGTGGTGAGGAAGCTGGGGTCGGAGTCGACGAGCCGGTTGCCGAGGGCGTCGGCGTAGTCGTTCAGCTGGGTGACGCTGGTCAGCCCGGCGAGCGGCTGTCCCGGCTCGACCGCGTAGCTGGGGACATACCAGCCCTGCTCGGCGCCTTCGTAGGTCGGGTGGACCAGCTCGATCCGTTCCGCCGCCTTCGCGGCCAGCTCGGACTGGTTGGGCATCGCGACCTCGGTGAGGGCGTCGACGTCGCCGCGCTGGGCGCCGGCCCAGGCGGTCGCGGGTCCGACCTGGATGGTCTTGAGCCGGCCGACGCCGAGCTCCGGGTGGGCCGCGACGACCTCACCGAGGATCGCGTTGGTCAGCTTCGCCGCGCTCCACGGGAACTGGGCGAGCCGGACGGTCGGGCCGTCGGCACCGGCGGCCGCGCAGCCGGATGCGGCCAGCAGCACCGCGAGCAGGGCGGTGACCAGGCGGACCGTCCTGGTCCGGGGTACGGCAACGGGCGGATCGGCCACGGGGGCACGTCCTCTCGGGGGTCGTCGGCTCTCCGCGTCCCGGTCGGCTTCAGGACACGCGGGCAGGCGTCAACGACAGGCGGACGACCACATCCGGCACAGGTCGACGTCCAGACGCGACGTCAGCCGGAGGTCGGGAATCACGCGAACGAGCCTTCACGACCGTTCCGGACGGCGCAACAGCGAGCACTACGATCGTGATGTGCCTGCGACGTCTCTGCTCGAACTGGACGGCCTGCGCCACGAGTACTCCGACACCGGTGACCCCGGCGACGACCGTGCGCCGCTGCTGTTCCTGCACGAGGGGCTCGGGTCGGTCGGTCTGTGGCGTGGGTTCCCCGAGCGGGTCGCGGCCGCGTCCGGGCGCCGGGCCGTCGCGTACTCCCGGCTCGGGCACGGCCGCTCCGACCGCCCCCGCACCCCGCGGACCACGGCGTTCATGGCGACCGAGGCGACGACGACCGTCCCGGCCCTGTGCGCCGCGCTCGACCTGGAGCACCCGGTCCTCGTCGGACACTCCGACGGCGCCACGATCGCGCTGCTCGCGGCCGCGGCGATGCCGGTCACCGGGGTGGTCGTGCTCGCCCCGCACGTGCTGACCGAGCCGTTCGCCCTCACCGCGATCCGGGCCGCCCGCACCGCGTTCGACGACGGCGACCTCCGCACCCGGATGGCCCGCCACCACGACGACCCGGACGCCGCGTTCCGCGGGTGGAACGACATGTGGCTGGCCGAGGAGTTCACCGACTGGGACGTCCGCGACACCCTGCCCGGGATCACCGCGCCGGTTCTCGCCGTCCAGGGCGACGACGACCCGTACGGCAGCGCCGTGCACGTCCACGCGGTCGCCGAACGGGCGTCGGGACCGGTGACCCTCACCGAGCTGTCCTGCGGGCACGAGCCCCACCTGGAGCTGCCCGAGCAGACGCTCTCGGCGGTGACGGCGTTCCTGCGCACCCTCCCCTGACCGGCCCGGCCCATGATCTCGCGTCCGCGCGCGGGACCGCGGTGCGCGCGCGACGTACTGCGCGCGGGGAGCGGTTCCGCGCGCGAGCCTGTGCTCACGGGCGGGGGGTGGCGGTCCAGGCGGTCCAGCGGACGGGGGTCAGGGCCAGCACCGGGCCCTCGGGTGGCCGGGCGGCGTAGGGGGCGTACCGGGCGGCCAGGGCCGCGACGGCGCGGGAGTGCAGGTCGCCGTCGTCGTGGATCGTCGCGGTGGCGTCCAGGCGCACCCACCACAGCTGTGACCAGTCGTCGTCGTAGTGGTCGGCGAGCAACGCGACGCGTGGGTCGGCCTCGACGTCGCGCAGCCGCGCGAGCCGGCGGTGCCGCTTGGGCTTGACGTCGTCGACGGCGGACACCACCAGCCCGTCGACGAGCGCGAAGGTGACCGGCACCAGGCGCGGGGTGCCGTCGGTGGCGCGGATCGTCGCGAGCCGCGCCACCCGCGCGCCGGTCAGCAGCGAGCGGGCAGCGGTCTCGTCGAGGGAGGGCACAGGTCTCAGGCCGCCGGGACGTCCACCCGGACGGCGAGCAGCCGCGCCAGGCGGGTGTCACGGCGCTCGTGCTCGGCGAACCCGGGGGCGGTGCAGAGGAACAGGGTGTGGCCGTCGTCGCCGCCGAGTGCGCAGGCGTAGGTGCCGACCTGGCCGGTGGAGACCTCGCCGTCGACCATCCCGCCGGGGCGGACCCGGATCGCCCGGTTGCCGATGGCGTCGGCGACCCAGATCGCACCCTCCGCGTCGGGGGCGGAGATGCCGTCCGGGGCGACGGTGAGCTCGGCGATGGCGTCGAACGGGTCCTCGGCGGCCGACGGCGGACCGAACAGCGCCCAGTCCCGGCGCGGGCCGAGCGTGCCGTCGTCGCCGACCGCGAAGGCGGACATCCGGTTGCCGAAGGTCTCGGCGACGACGAGGTCCCCGCCGGACAGCGTGGGTCCGTTCGCGAAGTGCAGCGGCTCGCTCGCGACCGACACGCTCCCGTCCGGCGCGACGCGCAGCAGCGGCGCGGCGGCCCGCGGGGCACCGTTCATCAGGTCGAAGCCGAAGCTGCCCACCCAGAGGCCGCCGCCGCCGTCGACGACCATGTCGTTCAGGACGTGCTCGGCGTGGCCGGACAGGTCGGCGTGGGTGGCGAGGGTGCCGTCGGTCTCGCGGCGCAGGATCCGCCGGTCGCGCATGGACACGATCAGCAGCCTGCCGTCGGGCAGCCAGCCCAGGCCGGAGGGCTGCTGGGGCACCTCGGCCTCGGTGCGCAGGTCCGACCCGTCGGCACGGGCCGAGAGCACCCGGTGGGTGTAGAAGTCGCTGACCCAGATCCTCCCGTCGTGCCAGCGTGGGCCCTCGAGGAAGGACATGTCCGACAGCACCGTCGACAGCTCCGTCATGGCGATCAGTCTGGCCCCCCGGGAATCCGGGCGCCAGCGCGGTCGTTGATCGTGCAACAACCACCGACCGTGGAGGTCCCGATGCCCGCCGTCTCCGTCGCCGACGTCAGCGCCCTGCCCCGTGTGCCCGTCCCCGGCCCGACCGACCTGGACCGGGGCGTCCGCAGCGTCACCACCGCTCCGCGCGGGTACGAGGGCGAGGGCTTCCCGGTCCGCCGCGCCTTCCAGGGGGTGGACCTGCGCGACCTCGACCCGTTCCTGCACATGGACCAGATGGGCGAGGTCGAGTACGCCCCGGGCGAGCCGAAGGGCACCTCGTGGCACCCGCACCGCGGCTTCGAGACCGTCACCTACATCATCGACGGGACCTTCGAGCACGGTGACAGCCACGGCGGCGGCGGGACCATCACCGACGGCGACACCCAGTGGATGACCGCGGGCTCGGGCCTGCTGCACATCGAACGCCCACCGGAGTCGCTGGTGCGCAGCGGCGGGCTGTTCCACGGACTGCAGCTGTGGGTGAACCTGCCGCGCGCGGACAAGTGGCTGCCGCCGAAGTACCAGGACCTGCGGGGCGGCGAGTCCGCGCTGGTCACCACGCTCGACGGCGGCGCGCTGCTGCGGGTCATCGCCGGCGACGTGGCGGGCGCGTCCGGACCGGGCTCGACCCACACCCCGATGGCGATGGTGCACGCCACCGTCTCCCCCGGCGCACAGCTGCGGCTGCCCTGGCCGCGGCCCTACAACGTGCTTGTCTACGTACTGAGCGGGTCCGGCACCGTCGGTGCGGACCGACGCCCGGTCCGCACCGGCCAGCTCGCCGTGTTCGGGCCCGGGGACCTGATCACGGTCGAGGGCGGCACGGGGCAGGAGTCCCGTCACCCGGCGCTGGACGTCGTGGTGCTCGGCGGGCAGCCGATCCGCGAGCCCGTCGCGTGGGCGGGCCCGTTCGTGATGAACACCCGCGAGGAGGTGCAGCGGGCGTTCGAGGACTACCAGCGCGGCCGTCTCGGCGTGGTGCCGTCGGACTACGTGCCGCACGGCTCCCTCCCCGGCTCGTTCAACTGACGGGTTGAACACGAGCCCTCCCCGCGCTACGGTGTATTCAACCGCGAGGTTGAACGAGGAGGAGACGTGGAGGACCGGCTGAACCGGGTCTTCGCCGCACTGGCGGACCCGATCCGGCGCGACATGGTGGCCCGGCTGGCGACGGCCGACGCGACCGTGAACGAGCTGGCCGAGCCCTACGACGTCTCCGTGCAGGCCGTCTCCAAGCACATCCGGGTACTGGAAGACGCGGGGCTGGTCCGGCGCAGCCGGCAGGCCCAGCGTCGTCCGGTGCACCTCGAGGCGGAGGTCTTCGACCTGATGACGGCCTGGATCGAGCGGTACCGGCGGCAGGTGGAGGAGCGCTACGCGCGCCTCGACGACCTGCTCGCCGACGAGTCCGCACCCACCGAGCACGAGGAGACGGCATGAGCACCACCGGCACCCGCGGCACCCGCGGCACCGCCATCGAGACCGTGGACGACCTGCCCGCGATCCGCATCACCCGGGAGTTCGACGCACCCCCGGAGCGGGTCTTCGACGCCCATGTCGACGAGGACGAGGTCGTGCGCTGGCTGGGGCCGCGCGGGCTGACGATGACGGTGCACCGCTGGGACGCCGAGACCGGCGGCGGCTACCGCTACACCCACGCCGACGACGGCGGCGAGTACCGCTTCTTCGGCTCGTTCCACGAGGTCCGCGCCCCGGAGCGGATCGTGCAGACCGTCGCCTTCGAGGGCTTCCGCGACAGCGTCTGCCTGGAGACGATGACCCTGACCCCGCTGCCCGGCGGGCGGACCCGGTTGGTCGCGCAGTCGCTGTACGACTCGTTCGCCGCCCGCGACGCGATGCTCGCCTCGGGGATGGACGTCGGGGTGAACGAGGGCTACGAGCGGCTCGACGAGCTGCTGGCCTCCCGGTAGGCCGCCGGGGTCAGGCCCGTCGCGCGTTTGAACACCTGCCCGAAGTGCGAGGGCCCGCGGAACCCCCACCGCGACCCGATGGCCGCGGCGGGCACGTCGGCCAGGCTTGCGTCGGCCAGGTCGCGCCGGCACATCTCGACCCGCCGCGCACGGATCCAGGCCGCGGCGCTCGTCCCGGTCCCGGCGAACAGGTTGTGCAGGTGGCGCGCGGACACGAAGTGCGCGGCGGCGATCCCGGCGGGGGCGAGGTCCGGGTCGCCGAGGTGCGCCTCGACGTAGGCCTTGATCCGGTCCAGCAGGTCGCAGTGCGAGGCGGGCTCGGCACCGGCCGTGCTCCGCAGCAGCACCCCGACCAGGTCCACGGCGTGGCGCACCGCGACGGCGGCGTGCGGGCCCATCGCGAGCCGGTGCGCGTCGAGATGGCGCAGGGTGTCGCACACGTAGCCGGCCAGGCCGGGGCCCGCGTCGAACGCGGTGCCCGCCACCCCGGTGAGCGGCTCGCCGCGGGGCTCGACGCGGTCGCGGGGGAACGACACGCACAGCGCGCGGAACGCGGCGTCCGCGGTGGGGGTGCCCGGGCGGGCCGGGTCCAGCAGCGCCCATCGCCCGGGAACCAGCGGCTGACCGTCGCCGAGCAGTGCGCTGCCCGCGAGCGCCACGACCAGGACCAGGCGGTCGCCACCGGGGGCGGGCAGGTCGCCGGTGACGGTGGTGAAGGAGACGCCGACGGGTCCGGAGCCGTCGGGTCCGGAACCGGGTCCGGAGTCGGTGGGACGGTCGGCGACGGTCGTCATCGGCGGCTCCTGGTCGTGCTGGTGGCCGCACCCAGCCTAGTCACGCAGCAGCCGCCCACCGGGCCGGTGCGGGCGTGCACGCGGACGACAGCGGTCTGCGCCCGTCGGCGATGTGCCGCGGCCGCCGCGTTCCTAGCGTCTGCGCACGTGGCTCATGTCGAAGGCTCCCATCATGTGACCCTGTCCGTCGCCGGCGCCCAGGAGGACGTCGACTTCCACACGAAGATCCTCGGCATGCGCTTCATCAAGCGCACCGTCCTGTTCGACGGCTCCCTGCCGATCTACCACCTCTACTACTCCAACGCCGACGGCGACCCGTCCAGCGTGGTCACCACGTTCCCGTGGGCGCAGGCGGGCCAGTTCGGCACCCGCGGCACCAACCAGGCCCGCGAGGTCCTGCTGTCGGTGCCGGAGGGCTCGCTGGACTTCTGGGCGCAGCGGCTGCGCGCCCACGACGTCGAGGTCAGCGACGTCGAGCGGTTCGACCAGCGGCGGCTCGCGTTCGCCCACCCGTCGGGCATCGAGTACCAGTTCGTCGCGAACGCCGGTGACCCGCGCCGCGGCTACGAGGGCAACGGCGTGTCGGCCGAGCACGCGATCCACGGCATCCACGGCGTCGGCGTGCACATGACCACCCCGGACCGGATGGTCGAGTTCGCCGACACCTCGTTCTTCGCCCAGGGCGACCCCGCCGAGGACGGCGACGTGTTCGGCCTGCGGATCGGCGACGCGAAGGTCGGCAACCACCTGGAGATCACCGTCAACCGGCACGACGACCAGGGCACCTGGCGCTACGGCGCGGGCACCTACCACCACTTCGCGTGGAACGTGTCGGACCTGGCGAACCAGGACGCGGTGAAGTTCGACATCGAGGGCGCCGGCTACACCGACATCTCCGAGCTCAAGGACCGCAAGTACTTCAAGAGCGTCTACGTCCGGACGCCGAGCGGGGCACTGTTCGAGCTGGCCGTCACCCACGACGAGGGCGGCTGGACCTGCGACGAGTCCCCGCAGGAGCTCGGCACCCGGTTCCAGCTGCCCGAGCAGTTCGAGCACCGGCGCGAGGAGATCTTCGCCAAGCTGGAACCGATCGAGGGCTGATGGCCACCTGGGGGGATCCGGACGCGCCGCTGGTCGTGCTCGCCCTGCACGGGCGGGGCCGCGACCCCGACGACATGCGGGCCACCGCGGCCCGGTTCGGGGACGTGCCCGCCCGGTTCGTCGCCCCGCCGGCGCCGGACGGCAGCTGGTACCCGAAGCCGTTCCTGGAGCCGTTCGACGAGAACCGCGACGCGCTGCTGCGCGCCCTGGGCATCGTCGACGACGAGCTGGCCCGGCTCGCCGACGCCGGTGTCGGCCGGGACCGGGTGGTGCTGTGGGGGTTCTCCCAGGGCGCCTGCCTGGCCGCGCACCACCTGCTGGTGCGCGACCCGCGCCCGTGCGCGGGGCTGGTGCTGTTCACCGGCGGGTTCGTCGGTCCGGACCCGGTTCCGGCGCCGCCGGCCGGGGCGCTGGCCCCGACCCCGGCGGTGCTGCGGTCGATCTCGCGCGACCCGTGGGTGCCCGCGCACCGGGTCTCCGACACCGCATCGCTGCTGGTCGCCGGCGGCGCGCGGGTCGACCTGCGGATCGACGACGGCGACGAGCACGTGATCACCGACGAGGCGTGCGCGGCCGCGGCCGGGCTCCTGCACGCGGTCGCTGTCGGGGGTCGCCTCTAGCGTGGGGGTGTGTTCGTCGTCCACGCCCTGCACTCCCCCACCCGGGGCGTCCTGCTGTGGGCGGAGGACGGCGAGCGCACCCCCCGCACCGACCGCCGGTCGCTGCGCACGGCGCGGCCGCACCCGTTCGCGGTGCCGTCGGACGAGCTGGCCGCGATCCATCCGGGCAAGCCGGCGTCGGTGACGGTGCTGCTGCCCTCGCACCCGTCGGGCCCGCAGGACTCCCCCGGCCTGGTCCGGTCCCGGCCACGCACCCGGAGCCGGGGCACGCCGACGCTGGCGCCGTGGACGGTGCCCGCGGTCGTCGTCGACCCCTCCGAGCTGACCGACCCCTCCGACGAGGTCCGCTACGGCGCCGGGTTCGCCCACCTCGCCGACCTCGCCCGGCTCGCCGAGGAACTCGCGGCCCGCGGC
>NZ_WWFY01000075.1:0-14301 GCF_009864975.1 Pseudonocardia sp. SID8383 | reverse complement strand
GCGCTCGGGGTGGACACGCTGCGCGCCGCCGGGGCCCCGGCCGACCGCACCGAGTACCTGACCCGGCCCGACCTGGGCCGCCGCCTCGCCGACGGCGCCGACCTGCCGCGCGGGGAGCACGACGTGGTGCTCGTCGTCGCCGACGGGCTCTCGCCCCGCGCGGTCGCCGAGCACGCCCCGGGAATGCTGGCCGAGATCCTCGACCGGCTCGACGGGTGGCGGGTGGCGCCGGTCGTCGTCGCCACCCAGGCCCGGGTCGCGCTCGGCGACGAGATCGCGACCGCGGTCGGGGCGCGGCACGTCGTCGTGCTCGTCGGCGAGCGGCCGGGGATGAGCTCGGTCGACTCGCTCGGGCTGTACTTCACCTACGACGCCCACCGCGGCCGCCGCGACTCCGAGCGCAACTGCATCTCCAACGTCCGCCCGCCGCACGGCACCGGCTACGCCGCCGCCGCGACCACGCTCGCCCTGCTGATGAGCGAGGCGCGGCGGCTCAAGCTGTCCGGGGTCGCGCTCAAAGCGGACCCGGCGCTGCCCTCGGGAGACGCCGGGAGCTGAGCCTGCACCGGCAGGTCTCCCTGCGCGTCGTCCCGTCGAAGCGCGCGGCGGGATGAACCAGGACCCCCTCCGTCAGCCGCTGACCCGCGGGTGGACGTCGGTGGGCCAGTCGTCGCCCGCTCGCGCCTCCTGCCGGGTCGTCCCGTCCGGCGACGGGCCGGTGGACGCCGCGTCGGCATCGGCGTACTGCTCCCGGATCGCCTCCTGCGCCGACTCCGGCAACTCGTGCAGCATCGCCTGCACCCGCTCACGGCGGCGGTGCACCGCCTGCCGGTCGGGCGTCCCGGTCGAGGCCACGAGCTGCGGCTTCATCTCGGGACGCCCCTCCAGCTCACCGCCGGCCTCCTCCATCTCCCGGGCGGCCTGCGCGGCGTCCTTCTCCTCCGACATCCCGATCGGCCCCTCACGACGACCGTTCAGGAACTGCGCCACCACCGGCTCGTCGGAGGTCAGCAACACCTCCCGCGGACCGAACATCGCCAGGTGCTTGCGGTAGAGCAGCCCGATGTTGTCCGGCACCGTCTGCGCCGAGTTGATGTCGTGGGTGACGATCAGGAACGTCGAGTCCGTCATCGCGTTCAGATCGATGATCAGCTGGTTCAGATACGCCGTGCGCACCGGGTCCAGACCCGAGTCCGGCTCGTCGAAAAGAATGATCTTCGGATCCAGCACCAACGCCCGCGCCAGCCCCGCCCGCTTACGCATACCGCCCGAGATCTCACCCGGCAGCTTGCCCTCGGCACCGACCAGACCGACCATGTCGATCTTCTCCATGACGATGTCCCGAATCGCCGACTCCGACTTACGCGTGTGCTCCCGCAACGGGAACGCGATGTTGTCGAACAGGTTCATCGACCCGAACAAGGCACCGTCCTGGAACAGCACCCCGAACAGCTTCCGGATCTCGTACAGCTCGGACTCCGAGCACTTGCACAGGTCGACGCCCTCGATGACGATCGATCCCCGCTCCGGCTTGAGCAGCCCGATCAGGGACTTCAGGAACACCGACTTACCGGTACCCGACGGTCCGAGCAGCACCGACACCTCGCCCGCGGGCAGCGTCAGGCTCACGTCCGACCAGATGTTGGCCCGACCGAAGGACTTCGTCAGCCCCTCGACCTTCACCTCGACACCCGTCATGGGGTCACGTCTCCTTCTCGCCTGGAAGTTGCGCAGGTCGGACACGAGCCACCGGCCGTCGACCCGCTCGACCGTGACCTCGGCGCGGCCCGCGGTGGTGCGGCGGCTCGCCGGTGCGGGCGGCCTCCTGCGTGAAGTAGAGCAGGGCGGTGACCCGGTCGTCGTCGGCGGACACCACGCCGGCCCGGGCGACGACGGTCCGTGTCCCCACCCCGCGGTCCAGGGCCGGGCGCCCGGATGCCGATCCTGGAGGGCGCGCGGGCGCCGGCCGAGCGCCGGCGGCCGCGGTTCACCGGGGCCTGAGCGCGGCGGACCCGGCCCCGACGAGGCGCAGCGCGAACTCCGCGAGCTGCCAGGCGACCTCGTTCTCCCCCGGGCCCGCATCGTCGCGGAACCACACCGCGACGCCCATCCCCTGGTCGAGGATCGCGTACGACGCGAGCTGCGGCGACGCGACCGAGAACACCCCGGCGTCGGCACCGTCGGCGATCAGCCGCCGGAAGCGCTGCTCGTAGTCGGCACGTCTGGCGAGGATCTCCGACCGGTGCGGTTCGGTCAGGCTGCGCAGCTCCCGGTTGCCGACGAAGGCCTCCACCCGGTTCCGGGCGTGGAAGCGCACGTGCGCCTCGACGGCGCGGCGCAGCCGTTCGACCGGGTCGTCGATCCCGGCCACCGCGGCGTCGTGCTCGCGGATCAGCGCGTCCATGGTGGCGTCGATGACCGAGGCGAGCAGCTCCTGCTTGGAGCGGACGTGCTTGTAGAGGCTCGGCCCGCGGATCCCGACGGCGGCTCCGATGTCGGCCATCGTCGTCGCCTCGTAGCCGCGGCGGGCGAACTCCGCCAGCGCCGCCGACCGGATCTGATCGCTCCGCACGGCTAGCAGTCTATAGCCGCGATGTGAGATGTGGCTCCCGACGCTGTCCTCGGCTGCCGCGATGCTGCTACAAGATGGCTAACAATCATTAGCCGATGGAGGAGACATGGCGGTCGACCTCGCCCAGGACGCGCACGTGCAGGACCTCGCGGAGCGGACGGCACGCTTCGTCCGGGAGGTGGTGGTCCCGGTCGAGGAGGCCCACGGCGGCGTCCTGCCGTCGGACGGGGAGCGGGTCCGGCTGCAGGACGCCGCCCGCGCCGCGGGCGTGTTCGCCCCGCACGCCGCCCCCGAGTTCGGCGGGCACGGCCTGGACATGTGCGGCCGCGCCGCGGTGTTCACCGAGGCCGGCTACTCGCTGCTCGGCCCGATCGCGCTGAACATCGCCGCCCCCGACGAGGGCAACATCCACCTGCTCGAGCGGATCGCCTCGGAGGACCAGAAGGTCCGCTACCTCGCCCCGCTCGCCGCCGGGGACGTGCGCTCGTGCTTCGCGATGACCGAGCCCTCCCCCGGCGCCGGGTCCGACCCCGACGCGCTGTCCACCACGGCCACCCGGGTCGACGGCGGCTGGCGGATCGACGGCCGGAAGTGGTTCATCACCGGCGCCGACGGCGCCGCGTTCGCCATCGTCATGGCCCGCACCAGCGGCGTGCCCGGCGACCGTGGTGGTGCGACGATGTTCCTCGTCGACGCCGACAACCCCGGCATGACGATCGGCCGCCACATCCCGACGCTGGACGAGTCGCTCTACGGCGGGCACCTGGAGGTCGAGTTCTCCGACTGCCGCGTCACCGACGACGCCGTGCTGGGTGAGGTCGACGAGGGCTACCGCTACGCCCAGGTGCGTCTCGGCCCGGCCCGGTTGACCCACTGCATGCGCTGGCTGGGCATCGCGCGCCGCGCCCAGGACATCGCCGTGGCCTGGGCGACGGAGCGGCAGGTGTTCGGGTCGCGGCTGGCCGACCTCGGGATGGCGCAGGCGATGATCGCCGACAACGAGATCGACATCGCCGCCGCGCGCGGGCTGATCCTGCACGCCTGCTGGGAGCTCGACCAGGGCCGCCCCGCCGGGATGGAGGTCTCGATCGCCAAGACCTTCACCGCGGAGGCCGTGTGGCGGGTCGTCGACCGGGCCCTGCAGCTCAACGGCGGCCGCGGCGTCTCCGGGGACGTGCTGCTGGGCCGGTTCCTGCGCGAGGTGCGCCCGTTCCGCATCTACGACGGCCCCTCGGAGACCCACCGCTGGTCGATCGCCCGCCGCGCCGTCGCGCGGGCCACCCGATGAGCCCCGACGGCCTGGACCTGACCGCGCTGGACGCGTTCCTGCGCCGGCACGTCGACGGCTACCGCGGCGGGGTCACCGCCGAACTCGTCTCGGGCGGGCGGTCCAACCTCACCTACCGGGTCACCGACGGCGAGCACGTCTGGATCCTGCGCCGCCCCCCGCTCGGCACGCTGACCCCGTCCGCGCACGACATGGGCCGCGAGTACCGGGTCGTCGCCGCCCTCGCCGGGTCCGGGGTCCCGGTCGCACCGGCGGTGGCGCTGGCCGACGAGTCGGTGCTGGGGGTGCCGTTCGCGCTCACCGGGTTCGTCGACGGGATCGTGGTGCGCAGCGAGGACGACCTCGCCGCCCTGGACGACGCAGGCGTGCGGGCGACCGCGTTCTCCCTGGTCGACACCCTCGCCGCGCTGCACGCCGTCGACGTCACCACCGGTCCGCCGGCCGAGCTGGGCCGCCCCGCCGGGTACCTGCGCCGCCAGGTCGAGCGCTGGTACGGCCAGTGGCAGCGCGTCGCCACCCGCGAGCTGCCCGACGTCGACACCCTGCACGGCCTGCTCGAGGCGACCTGCCCGGCCGAGAGCGACCACGCCGTCGTGCACGGGGACTTCCGCATCGACAACGCCATCCTCGACCGCGACGACCCCACCGTGGTGCGCGCCCTGGTCGACTGGGAGATGGCCACCCTCGGCGACCCGCTGGCCGACCTGGCCCTGCACGTCGTCTACGGCGACCCCGTGTTCGCCCCGGTCCTGGCCGGGGCCGCGGCCTCCACCAGCCCCCGGATGCCGGGTGCCGACGAGCTCGTGGAGCGCTACGCCGCGTCGTCCGGGCGCGAGCCGCGGGACTGGGCGTTCCACCTCGGCCTGGCCTACCTCAAGGTCGCCGTCATCGCCGAGGGCATCCATGCCCGGCACCTGCGCGGCGACACCCGCGGCGATGGTTTCGCGACGGTCGGCGAGGCCACCGCACCGCTGGCAGCAGCCGGTGTGCTCGCCGCCTGCGGCTGATCCACGGGCTCGGCGTCGATCCGCTCGTGCTCGGCGTGCTCGAGCAGGCGGTCGGGCACCTCGGCGGGCGGGCCCTCCGGCAGCGCCCGGACATGCGGGATCGTCGCCGCAGCCCGGGACGCACTCACGGCCGGCGTCGTGCAGCGCACCGCTCAGCGGCACCTCGCCGGTCGCGCGCCGCAGGTCGGGACCCACGTCCGCGCCGCGCACGGCGTGCCCATGAGGCCGGACGCCGCCCGCGCGTCGATGGTGTCGGGGACGACGACCCGGTCGCCGTGGCGGCTGGGCGGCCCGGGCAGACCTCGTCGACGCAGTCACGATCGGGCCCTCGGACGATTGGGATCCCACCGGCCGGGTAGGGCCTCCACAACGGGTGTGGCGCCGGCACGGCGGCACCAGCAGTCGACGGTGGAGGTTGCCCCATGGATGGACACAGCGACGACTACTCGGAGGCCGACCTGGAGGTCGGGTCGCCCGAGGACCACGCCGTCGGTGCGACGGCCGTCGCGGTGTCGATGAAGCGGTCGCTGGAGCGGATGGGCCCGTCCCGCACCGCCCGCACGCTGCTGAAGCTGAACCAGGCCGAGGGCTTCGACTGCACCAGCTGCGCCTGGCCGGACCCCGACCCAGGGCACCGCTCGGTCGCCGAGTTCTGCGAGAACGGGGCGAAGGCGATCGCCGAGGAGGCGACGACGCGGCGGGCGACACCGGAGTTCTTCGCCCGCCACAGCGTCGCCGAACTCGACGACCGGTCGGAGTACTGGCTCGGTCAGCAGGGCCGGATCACCCACCCCATGGTGCGACGCCCCGGCGGCACGCACTACGAGCCGATCGGCTGGGACGACGCGTTCCGGCTCGTCGCCGACGAGCTGAACGGCCTGGACGACCCCGGCGAGGCCACCTTCTACACCTCCGGGCGGGCGTCCAACGAGGCCGCGTTCGTCTACCAGCTCTTCGCCAGGGCGTTCGGGACGAACAACCTGCCGGACTGCTCGAACATGTGCCACGAGTCGACCTCGATCGCCCTGCAGGAGTCGATCGGGATCGGCAAGGCCAGCGTGACGCTGCCCGACCTGCTCGAGGCGGACGTCATCGTCATCGCCGGGCAGAACCCGGGCACCAACCACCCGCGGATGCTGACCCAGCTCGAGCACGCCAAGAAGAACGGCGCCACGATCCTCACGATCAACCCGCTGCGCGAGGCCGGGCTGATGCGGTTCAAGAACCCGCAGACCCCCCAGGGGGTGCTCGGGCGCGGTACCGACATGTCCGACCTGCACCTGCCGGTCCGGGTCAACGGCGATCTGGCGCTGTTCCAGGCCATCGGCTCGCTGCTCGTCGAGTGGGACGCCCTCGACCACGAGTTCCTCGACCGCCACACCACCGGCTTCGACGCCTGGCGCGAGCACGTCGCCTCGATCGATCGCGACGCCGTCACCCGGTCCACCGGGCTGTCCTGGGCCGACATCACCCGCGCCGCGGCCCTGTTGCGGGACTCGCGCAAGACCGTCTTCTGCTGGGCGATGGGCCTCACCCAGCACCGCAACGGCGTCGCGACGATCAAGGAGGTCGTCAACGTCGCCCTGGCCCAGGGCAACATCGGTCGTCCGGGCGCCGGGCTGTTCCCGGTCCGCGGCCACTCCAACGTCCAGGGCGACCGCACCATGGGCATCTGGGAACGCGTCCCGGACTCCTTCCTCGACTCCCTGCAGACCGAGTTCGCGTTCGACCCGCCCCGCGCACACGGTTTCGACACCGTCGACAGCATCCGGGCCATGCGCGACCGCCGGGTGAAGGTCTTCGTCGGCCTCGGCGGCAACTTCCTGCAGGCCGCACCGGACACCGACGTCACGACCGCGGCGCTGAGCGGCACCCGGCTGACCGTGCAGATCTCGACGAAGATCAACCGGTCGCACCTGCACGGCGGCCGGACCGCGCTGATCCTGCCCACCCTGGGGCGGACCGAGCGCGACGTCCAGGAGTCCGGACCGCAGTTCGTCTCGGTCGAGGACTCCACGTGCTCCGTGCACTCGTCCCGCGGCCCGCTGCCGCCGGCGAGCCCGCACCTGCGCTCGGAGGTCGCGATCCTCACCGGGATCGCCGAGGCCACCCTGGGCGACCGGTACGGCATCGACTGGGCGGCGATGCGCGGGGACTACCGCCGCATCCGCGACCACATCTCCCGCGTCGTGACCGGGTGCGAGAGCTACGAGGTGAACGTCCGCCGCCCCGGCGGGTTCGTCCTGCCGCACCCGCCGCGGGACTCGCGGACCTTCGAGACCGCGTCCGGCCGCGGCGAGTTCGAGGTGTCCCCGATCGAGGTACTGGAGGTTCCCGACGGGCACCTGCTGCTCCAGACCCTGCGCAGCCACGACCAGTTCAACACCACCATCTACGGCCTGTCGGACCGCTACCGCGGCATCGAGGGCGGACGGCGGGTCGTGTTCTGCCACCGCGAGGACATCGCGGCGCTCGGGTACTCCGAGGGCGACCACGTGGACCTGATCACGCGCTGGGAGGGCGACGAGCACGTGCGCTGCGCGTCCGACTTCCGCCTGGTGGCCTACGACGTCCCGCGGGGTACCGCGGCGGCGTACTACCCGGAGACGAACCCGCTGGTCCCGCTCGACGCCACCGCGCTGAAGAGCAACCAGCCGGCGTCGAAGTCGGTGGTGGTCCGGCTCGGCGTGGCCGGGAGCGAGGAGTGCGACCCGCGGGGCGCCCAGGGAGCGGTCGGCGACGACGACGGCCACAAGTCCCGGCCGGAGGTGTCGCACCTGTCCTGACCGTGAGGCGTGCCGGGGCTCACCAGGGGACGACCGCTCCGGTGTGGTCGAGGAACTGCAGGCCGCCGTCGTGCGCGTGGCCCACCAGGACCTCGGCCACCCCGCGCGCGCTCTCCGCGACGGTCAGCCGGGCCCCGGGGCCGCCCAGCTCGGTCTGCACCCACCCCGGGTGCAGGAGCAGCAGGGTGCGCGGGTCCTGCGCCGTCCGGGCGGCGTAGCTGCGCATGAGCTGGTTGAGCGCGGACTTGCTCGCCCGGTAGACCTCGTGCCCGCCCCGGGTGTTGAACCCGATGCTGCCCTGCCGCGACGACATGACCCCGATCGTGCCGGTGGGCGGGACCAGCGGGGCGAGCCCCTCGACGACCCGCATCGGGCTCAGCGCGTTGGTCACCATGACCTCGACGAACACCTCGGTGGGCACCTGAGCGGCCGGCACGTCGGCGTCGGTGATGCCGGCGTTGACGAACAACAGGTCGATCCGGCGGTCGCCGAGCCGCTCGCGCAGCGCGTCGATCTGCCCGGTGTCGGTGATGTCGAGGTGCTCGACGGTCACCCGCCCGGTCCGGTCGGCGAGTGCCGCGAGGGCCTCCGGGGTCTCACCACGCACGGTGGCGACGACGTCGAACCCCCGCTCGGCGAGTTCGCCCGCCAGGGCGAGCCCGAGTGAGCGCGAGGCCCCGACGACGAGTGCGGTGCGGTCGGTCATGTCTGCTCCTGGGTGTCGGTGCGGGGGTCGCCGGCGAGCCCGTTCTCGATCCGGCGCAGCAGGACGACGGCCGTGTCGATCCCCGCGGGCTCGTCCGCGACCCCGGCGAGCAGCTCACTCCAGATGCGACGCAGCTCGCGCAGGTTCTGCTCGGCGCGGTCGGTCGGGTACAGCCGGACCCGGCGCGCGTCGTCGGGGTCGGACACGCGCCGCACCAGGCCCTTGGCCTCGAGGTTGCGCAGCGCCCGGCTGGTGTTGCTGGAGATCAGCCGGGTCGCCCGGGCGACGGCACCGGCGGTGATGCCCGGCTCCCGGTCGACCACGCGCATCACCGCGCTCTCCAGCGGGGTCCAGCTCTGCCCGGCGAACGCGGGCTCCTTCGACGCGTGGATGAGCCTGCCGACCGCGAGGATGCGGTCGGCCAGCTCGAACAGCCGGGTCTCCTGGTCGTCGTCCACGCCGTCACGGTACATCCAATAGCTGTCACACGACAGGTATCAGACGACAGTGTTCGGGTCGGGGAACATCCGCACGGCGGTGACGTCGTCGCCGGCCGGGACCCGGTCGAGGCCGACGATGCGGTCGACGACCATGTTCTGGAAGCGGTGGACGGGCTCCTCGAAGCGGAAGCACATCCGGCCGCCGCGGAAGGCCGGGTCCACCAGGCCCTGCTGGACCCGCTCGACGATCTCCAGGTCCTGGCGGTTGACCAGGTCCCAGAACGCCTCGAGCTGGTCGAGCCCCGCGCGGCCGTCCTCGTCGTCGACGAACTCGGGGTGGGTGAGCAGCACCGCGGTCTCCTCCGTCCGGCCGGCCGCCACCGGGCGGTTGAACAGCACGAAGGCGTGGTTGGGCAGGACCACCAGCGCGCAGCTCGGGAACAGCCAGACGAAGCGGCCGCTGTCCGCGTCGCCGGGGCCGAGCGTGCTCAGCGGCGCCGGGCCGTCCCAGCCGCCGGCCTCGGTGTTGCGCGACACCGGGGTGGTGCACATGCCCGTGTACATGCCGGGGCCCTGCCAGCGGTAGTGGTCGGAGAACCGCGAGACCCGGTTGAGCTCGGGGTGCACCCAGGGCAGGTGGTAGTACTCCATGAAGTTCTCGCCGACGAGCTTGTAGTTGGCCGCGACGTCGTAGCGGCGGCGACGGCGGGGCGACCAGGTCTCCAGCCGGTGGCCGGCGAACCGGGCGGGCAGGTCACCGAGCTGCTCGCGCAGCGGGCCCGGGTCGCGGCCGAGGTGGACGAACAGCAGGAACCCCCAGCTGTCGACGGCGACGGGGAGCAGCGCCTGGTCGGCGCGGTCGAAGCCGGTGGCGACCGAGGTGTCGAACACGGGCTCCTGCCCGGCCGGGACGTCGGAGCCCTCGAACAGCGGGGTGCCCAGGCACGCGCCGTCGGTGTCGTAGGTCCAGCTGTGGTACGGGCAGCGGATGCGGCCGCGCCTGCCGACCTCGCGGGCCCCGGCGTCGAGCAGCCGGGTGGCGCGGTGGCGGCAGACGTTGTGGAAGGCGCGCAGCTCGCCGTGCCGGTTGCGGGTGACGATCACCGACCGCCCGGCGACCTCGACGACGACGCAGGCGCCGTGCCGGTCGACGTCGGCGGTGAGGCCGACCGCGACCCAGCCGGTCGCGAACACCCGCTCCCGTTCGAGGGCGAAGAACTCCGGTGAGGTGTAGGCGTCGGGCAGCAGGGTCGACGCCTGGTCCACGGGGAGGCGGGTGTGCCGGTAGGTGGCCTCGTCGCCGAACGTGGCGGGGTCGACCGGCCGGGCGGGCAGGGCGTCGTGGGGGGCGGGCGCCGGGCCCGGGGTGACCGGGAGGTCGATGCTCACGGGGGTCTCCTCTCGTCGCGGGACGGACGGGCTCAGGTGTGGAAGCTGCGCGGAAAGGCGGGGTCGGTCAGTGCGGGCCGGGTGACGGAGAAGGCGTCGACCGGATGCGCCGGCTCCTTCCCGAGAGCGAGGTCGGTGAGCAGCGCACCGATCAGCGCGGCGAACTTGTACGCGTGCCCCGCCCCGATGGCGACGACGACCTGCGGGGTGCCGGGCAGGGTGTCGAGGACGAAGTCCTGGTCCGGCGGGACGGTGTAGAGACAGGTCCTCGAGTACAGCTCCGGACCGCGGAACCGCGGCAGGTGCCGGGCGAGGAAGGCGTCGTAGCGCTCGCGGCGGACCGGGTCGGGATCGAACGAGCGGCCGTCGGCGGTGGTCTCCTCGCCGCCCATGTGCTGACCGAGCTTGGTCGCGACCTCGCCGTACACCGGGAAGCCGTAGAAGTTGTGCTCGCCGTGCCACATGAACACCGGGAACCGGCCGGGCGAGAACTCGGCCAGATGCGGGGTCGCGTAGTAGGTGACCTGCTCGCGCAGCACGGTCAGCGGCAGCCGCAGCCCGACCCCGGCGAGCAGCTGGTTGGTCCAGGCGTCGGCGGCCAGTACGACGCGGTCGGCGTGCAGGGTGCCCCCGTCGGTGACGACCGCGACCCCGCCGCCGTCGGCCCGGATCGACCGGACCGGGGTGTGCGGTCGGACCTCGGCGCCGTGCGCCCGGGCCAGCGCGACGTGCACCGCGTTCGCCCGCGCGGCGTCGACGATGCCGGACTCCTCCTGGTAGAGGGCCTGCTCACCACCGGAGGTCCGGAACTGGGGCCAGCGCCCGGTGAGGGCGTCGGCGTCGAGCAGCTCGTAGCCGACGCCGTGGCGGTCGAACAGCGCCGTGTAACCCTCGATGTTGCGGGTGCCGGTCGCGGTGCCCGCGCGGGCGACCCGGTCCTCGATCACCAGCCCGCCGGTGCGGGTGACGAGCCGCTGACCGGACTCCTCCTCGACGGCGGCCCAGGCCCGGTAGGCGGGTGCGGCCAGGGCGGCGTAGGCGTCCTGGTGCTGGGCGAGCCGGATGATCCGCGAGTGGTCCTGGGAGGCGCCCCGGTGGTGTCCGAGCGCGAACTGCTCCAGGCCCAGTACCCCCGGCCCGAGCTCGGTGGCGAGCCGGTGCAGCGTGGCCGAGCCGAGCCCCCCGAGGCCGATGACGATCGCGCGGTACGCACCCATCCGTCGTGCTCCTGCCGGTCCGCGGTGTGCTGACGACGACAGGGTGGGCGCCGGAAACCATTCAGGTCCATCACAGAATCGGACCCGGAATCTTGTACGTTCCGCGAATGATCGACCGGAGGCTGGGGGTGCTGGCCGCGATCGCCCGGCACGGGACGGTGACCGCGGCGGCCGAGGTGTGCCGGATGACGCCGTCGTCCGCCTCGCACCAGATGCAGGCGCTGGCCCGCGAGCTCGGGGTGACGCTGCTCGAACCCGACGGGCGACGGGTGCGCCTGACCGCCGCGGCGCGGACCCTGCTGGCGCACGGCGAGACGCTGCGGGCGCAGTGGGAACGGGCGCAGGCCGACCTGGCGGCCCACCGCGACGGCGACACCGGCGGGGCGCTGCGGTTCTGCGGGTTCTCCACCGCGGCGGCCGCCGTCGTGCCGGAGGTGCTGGGACGGCTGCGCACCGCCCACCCCGGGTGGGAGCTGCAGCTGCGGGAGTGCGAGCCGGCCCGGGCGTTCGACCTGCTCGCTGCGGGTGACACCGACATCGTGGTGGTCGTCGCGACGTCGAGCCTCCCGCCGGTGACCGACCCGGCGTTCGACCAGCGGACCCTGTTCGACGAGCCGCTGGACCTGCTGGTCGGCCCGGACCACCCGCTGGTCGGACGCGCGGACGTGGCGCTGGCCGACACGGCCGCGGAGCGGTGGATCTGCAGCAACCCGGGACGCGCCTACCACCAGCTCGTGACGATGGCCTGCGCCGGCGCGGGGTTCACGCCCGACATCGCCCACCACGCCGACGAGTGGGACACCGGCGCCGCGCTCGTCTCCCGCGGGTTCGGCGTCGCGCTGGTCCCCCGCCTGGCCGACGTCCCGGCCCGGCACGAGACCCGGCGCATCCGGATCGGCACGCCGCCGGTGCCGATCCGCCGGGTGGTCGCCGCGGTCCGCGCCGGTGCGCGGCACCGGCCCACGGTGGCCGCCGGGCTGGCGACCCTGGACGAGGTGTGCCGAGAGCTGGCCGACCGGCTCGCCGCGACCTGACCGCCCGGATCCCGGCCTACCGACCCGGCCGTTCCGGTGGGACACCGTCCAGCGCGTGACGACGGCGGGCCCCTCCGGACCGAGCATCGCGGACCGGGTCCTGGTCGTGCGGAGGGGCCGCGGCCAGCGGCAGCACGCGGCGACGGTACCCGCCACGATCAGGAGTGGCTCGCACGCCGACCTCCTCGAATCTCTCCCCCGCCCGGTATCGGGGCGGTGCCGCCGCGCAGGCCGGAGGCGAAGCTCCGCACCAGCGCGGTGACCCGACCGGGCGCCTCCACGTTGGTGAGGTGCGCGGCCCCGTCGATGACGACGTAGCGCCCGTCCGCCACCCCGTGGGCGACGATCTTCGCCATCTCCGGCGGCGTGGCCGGGTCGGCGCCACCGGCGATCACGAGTGTCGGGACGGTGATCTCCGCCAGCCGTCGCCGGACGTCGAAGGCGCCGATCGCCTCGCAGCATCCGGCGTAGCCCTCCGGGTCGGTCGCTCCGAGCATCCGCAGCAGACGGACGGCCTCCTCGTTGCGGGTGCGCACGAAGTCGTGGGTGAACCAGACCCCGGCCCGGCTCGTGATCATCGCGGCCGTCCCCTTCGCGCGGACCTCCTGCGCACGCGCCGGCCAGCTGGAGGGTTCGGCGAAGCGCGCGGCCGAGGCGATCACCGTGAGGGTCTCGAGACGGCCCGGGTGGTCGAGGACGATCTGCTGGCCGATGGCGCCGCCGATCGAGACCCCCGCGTAGTGGGCGCGGTCGATGGCGAGCCGGTCGAGCAGCGCGACGACGTCGCGCGCGAGGCCGGCCATCGTGTACGGCCCGGCGGGTGCCGGGCTCGCACCGTGCCCGGGCAGGTCGTAGCGCACGATGCGGAAGTCGTCGGCCAGGGCGTCGACCTGCTCGTCGAACAGGTGCAGGTCGGTGCCCAGCGACGGTCCGAGCACGAGGACGGGGGCACCCTCGCGGCCGTCGATCCGGTGCGCGAGGTCGATCGGGGCGTGGACGAACTCGACCTCCGGTTCGGACGCGCCCGCCCGGAAGGTCGCGGCCGCGTCCTCGACGCTGAACACGCCCTTCTCCCAGCCGTCGGCGAGCGGGGCGAAGTAGTCGAACGAGACGCGTTTGCGCCGGTAGCGCCACCCACCGTCGAGTCGCACGACGCGGTCGTCGTAGCGACCGGCGGCCACGTGCGGCACCCCGTCGCGGACGCAGGGCTGCCACAGCAGCGAGTGGACACGCGCCGCCGCGGGCTCGCCGTCGACGGTGTCGTCGTCCAGCTCGACCTCCAGGTTGGACACGTGGTGCCAGAACGAGGTGAGCCCCTCACGGGCCAGGCCGGCGAAGAAGCGGCGCAGACCGACCGGGCCCCGTACGTGGCGGAGGCCGACGAACTCGCCGTCGTCGGTGAACAGCGAGACCAGGGTGTCCCAGTCGCCGTCGTCGAGGGCCCGGCAGTAGCGCGCGTCGAGGGCCCGGATCTCCTCGATGGCCTCCAGCCGGGCGAGGCGCTGCTCCGCGGTGGTCATCGGAGCGCGCCGCCGTCCCCGGCGAAGACGACCGAGACCGGGCCGTCCGGTGACGGCCGGTCCCCCGCGGCCGCGACGATCCGCACCTGCCCGTCGGGCAGCACCTCGACGTCGGCCGCCCTGCCGTCGACGAGGCCGTGGTAGCGGCCGGGCGGTGGGAGCGCCGTCCCGGGCTCGGGACGGACGACGTCACCGCGGCGCGCGCCGTCGACCCGGTGCGGGCGGCCGAGGGCCCGCGCCGCGGCGTCGAGCCGGCCCGACCGGATGCACCGCCGGGCGTGGGTGGACGAGCACGGGGCGTCGACCACGCGCAGCAGCGGCACCACGTGGGTGGAGAAGCCG